>JANREF010000022.1:1686-11332 GCA_030726195.1 Burkholderiaceae bacterium
CAGCGGTTGGCTACCGTGACGGTCAACACGCGGGGCGTATGGATAGGATTGGCACACACCAAATACAGGCAATACGCCCAGCGAGCAGCTTATTGCTGTGAGTCGTTGCACAATACAGGTCCATGCGTCACAAGATCAAGCGTCTACTGCCCTCGCCAGACACCATTCAATCCAACCGTTGGTTGCGCTGGATGGGGCCTACGCTGGCGCACCCACGCCTGTGGCACATGAGCCGCAAGGGAATTGCCGCGGGCTTGGCCCTGGGCTTGTTTTTTGGTTTGTTGATACCCGTGGCCCAAATCCCCTTTGCTGCGGGTGCAGCCGTGTTGTTGCGCGCCAACTTGCCTGTGGCCGTTGGCAGCACGCTGGTGACCAACCCGGTCACCTTTGGGCCCGTTTATTTCGGCGCTTACAAGTTAGGCCACTGGGTGCTGCACCGAGGCGATGCGTCTGGGCACATCTCGCCCGAGGCCCTGCCCCCAGCGCTGTTAGAGGCCAAGTACGCCGGCACCCAGCAGGCGCAGGAAGCGAACACAGACAGCACGTGGACCGCCCAACTTCAAAACGCTTGGCAACGCCTCACCACTGTGGGCAAGCCCTTGGTGGTGGGCTTGGCCATCGTCGCCTCATTGACGGGGGTGCTGGTCTACCTGCTCACCAGCTGGGTGTGGGCACTGATGATTTGGCTCAAACGTAAACGCCGCCTGCGTGCTGTGTCGCAGCGCTTGAGCGCCACATGTGCCAACGCTGAGCAGCCCCACTCAAAGTCATAAACCCAGCTGGGCACTGCCACCCCCGAGGGCTCGGCGCCCCGCTGCTGCGCTAGGCGGCGTCACCGCCTAGCGGGCTGGCGCTTAGAGTAGGGGTACGCCGGTTTTGCTTTGAATGAACTCGCGCGTCACACCCTCGGCCAACTCGACCAGCTTCAAACCCTCAGGCGTGACGTCCATCACGCCCAAATCGGTGATGATGCGGTCTACAACGCCCACGCCTGTGAGTGGCAAGGTGCATTCGGGCAGAATTTTGAGGTCTTCGGTGCCGTCCTTTTTGGTGGCCACATGCTCCATCAAAATAATCACGCGCTTCACGCCAGCAACCAAGTCCATGGCGCCGCCCATGCCCTTGATCATCTTGCCCGGAATCATCCAGTTGGCCAGGTCACCCTTGGCGCTGACTTGCATGGCACCCAAGATGCTGAGGTTGATTTTGCCGCCGCGAATCATCGCAAAGCTGTCGTGGCTGCCAAAAATAGCCGAGCCTGGAATGGTGGTGACGGTTTGCTTGCCCGCGTTGATCAAGTCGGCATCGACTTGGTCTTCAGTGGGAAATGGGCCAATGCCCAACATGCCGTTTTCCGACTGCAACCACACCTCGATATCGTCGGGTACGTGGTTGGCCACCAGCGTTGGAATACCAATGCCCAAGTTGACGTAGAAACCGTCTTGTAGTTCGTGGGCGGCACGTGCGGCCATTTGATCTTGTGTCCAGCTCATGATGTGATTGCTCCGGTTAGGGAAATAGGGTGAAAGTGTAGGCGGGTCAACGTGTGATGTGAGGCTGTCTGAGGCGACAAGCCTTGGTCGTAGACCACACGCTGTCGCGTTGGGCCACCGCCCGCCTTGAAAACGTGGGTCTGTTAAGCCGTCTCTGTAATGGTGCGTTTTTCGATGCGCTTTTCCGGCGTGGCGTTCAGCACCAAACGGTGCACATACACGCCTGGCAAATGCACCGCGTCTGGGTCTAGCGCGCCAATGTCCACAATCTCTTCGACTTCCACGATGCACAGCTTGCCAGCCATGGCCACGGCCGGGTTGAAGTTGCGCGCCGTTAAGCGGAACTGCAAGTTCCCGCTCTTGTCGGCACGCCACGCTTTAACCAGCGACACATCCGGCACCAAAGAGCGCTCCATGACGTAGGTCTCACCGTCAAACTCGCGCAACTCTTTACCGTCTGCCACCACGGTGCCCACACCGGTTTTAGTGAAAAACGCAGGAATGCCCGCACCACCGGCGCGCAGCTTTTCAGCCAAAGTGCCTTGTGGTGTGAATTCCAGCTCCAACTCTTTTTCCAAAAACTGGCGTGCAAACTCTTTGTTTTCGCCCACGTAGCTGGAAATCATTTTTTTAATCTGGTGGGTCTCCAGCAACTTGCCTAGGCCAAAGCCGTCAACGCCTGCGTTGTTGGAAATCACGGTGAGGTCTTTCACGCCCGTGTCGCGCAGGGCGTCAATGAGGGCTTCGGGAATGCCGCACAAGCCAAAACCGCCGACCGCCATCATTTGACCGCTGGCCACTACGCCGTCTAACGCCGCCTGGGCGCTGGGATAAACCTTGTTCACGTTTGCACTCCAAAAATATGTACATGTTGCGAAGTCAACGATACTACGTATTCAACTACGTAGTATTTCGTAATGAGCAACCCCACTACCGCCGCCTTGGATTTGACCTACCAACTGGCCTTTGACGCTGCCCCTGTGGGCATGGCCTTGTCGCGCAGCCGCACCATTGTCGACTGCAATCAGGCCTTGTGCGACATGTTTGGGGTACCGCGCAGCGAATTGGTCGGGCAATCGTTTGAGCAGCTCTACCCCAGCGCCGACGAGTTTGAGCGCACGGGCGAGCGCATCACACCTGTACTCAACGCCAAAGGCACTTACAGCGACAACCGCATCATGCGCCGCGCTGGCGGGCGCACCGCGGGTGAGACGTTTTGGTGCCACGTCACAGGGCGCGCTCTACTGCCCGCAGACCCGCACGCCGCAGGCATTTGGTGCTTTGAAGACCTCAGCCACCAGCGCCCCATCGTCGACGTGCTCACCCCACGTGAGCGCGAAGTCGCCGCGCTGCTCATGCAGGGTCTCACCTCCAAAGCCATAGGGCGGGTGCTGGACATCAGCCACCGCACCGTGGAGATTTACCGCGCCAAACTCATGCGCAAGTACAACGCCCACACCACAGCGGACTTGGTGCGCAAACTCACCACTGCTGCAACCCAAGCCACGTGAGGCAACCCCACGCAACACGCCCATGGCTACACCATGCAGGCGAACAAGGTCTATGCGACACACGGTAAGCTAGGTGACAAGCACCAGCCGCAGGTGTTTGCATACTTGCTACGCAGCGACATCAGGTGCGAATGACCAAGGCACCGCCTTACCAAACGACCGCAACGCCGCAACGCCACCACGACGCCCAAAGATCCAAAGATCTAAAAATCTAAAAATCTAAAGACTCAATTACCCAACACTCAACTACCCAAAGGCAGACCATGACCACACGCTTCCCCTACCCCGACCTCAACACCCTGCCCCAAGACATTCAAGACCGGATTGTGGAAGTGCAAAGCAAGGCGGGCTTTATTCCAAACGTGTTTTTAGGCTTTGCCCGCCGCCCCGCAGAGTGGCGCGCCTTTTTTGCTTACCACGACGCTTTGATGCTCAAAGACGGCGGCAACCTCACCAAGGGCGACCGCGAGATGATCGTCACCACCACCAGCGCGGCCAACCAGTGCCTGTACTGTGTGGTGGCCCACGGTGCCATTTTGCGCATCTACGAGAAAAAGCCCTTGGTGGCCGACGAAGTGGCGGTCAACTACCTCAAAGCCGACATTTCCCCCAAGCAGCGCGCCATGCTGGACTTCGCCATGAAAGTCTGCAACGCCGCACACACCGTGGGCGACGCCGACTTTGACGCCCTGCACCAGCACGGCATGGACGACGAAGACGCGTGGGACATCGCCGCCATCACCGCGTTTTTTGGCTTGTCCAACCGCATGGCCAGCGTCACTGGCATGCAACCCAACCCCGAGTTTTTCCTCATGGGCCGCGTGCCCAAAGCCAAGAGCTGATCAAGCCCGCGCACGTGCAACCGGGGTCACATGCGGTCGTGATGAACCGCTTGGGCGGCGGCGCGCAGGGTGCAGTGGTGCCCAACTGCCACTGCAGTTGGGTTTGATGAGGTCTGCGCTGTAACGCTTGTGGTGTGTCCAGCGAATACACACCAACAATCATCACAACACCACGGACACCACGAGCACCGCGAGAACATCACCATGCACCCAAACCTTCAGCGCGCAGCAATCGTTGCAAGCCTGCTGTGCAGCGCAGCCCACGCGCAAAGCACACGCCCTCTCACCTGCCAACAAGCCCCATTGGCCGTGCAAATCTTGGGCAGTGGCGGCCCAGAGTTTGATGCCGAGCGCGCTGCTACAGGCTACGTGGTGTGGCGACACGGCAAGGCCTTGGCCATTGTGGATGCTGGCAGCGGCACGCATTTGCGGTTTGCACAAGCCGGTGGCGACTTCAACGATGTGCAAGCCATGTTCTTCACACACTTGCACGCAGACCACAGCGCAGACTTTGTAAGCTACATCAAGTCGTCGTACTTCACCACACGCACACAGGCCCTGCAGGTGTTTGGCCCCACAGGCAACGCCCAGCTGCCCGCCATGACCGACCACGTCCAACACCTGTTTGCGCAGCCCGGCGGCCTCTACCCCTACCTGAGCGACTACCTAAAGCCAGCCACACAAGGCAGCGACGCCTATGCCATACAAGCCCACAACGTAGACGCCAATGGCAAATCTGTCGTGGCCTTGGGCAACATAGATGGCGTCACGGTGTCGGCCATATCGGTAGAGCATGGTGCCCTGCCCGCAGTGGCGTGGCGTTTTGATGTGGATGGTCAATCGGTGGCTTTTACAGGTGACATGAGCGGGCTCACCGGACACTTCCCCAAATTGGCGCATGACGCCGACTTGGTGGTGGCACACCACGCCGTCACTTGGCGACACGTAGGTGTGTTTCACCTGCACATGCCCCCTGCGGTTGTGGGCGAGTTGGCCCAGGCCTCACGCGCCAAACGCGTGGTGTTGTCCCACCGCATGCGCCGCACCATTGGCAGCGAGGCTCAAAGCCTGCAAGCCATACGCGAGCACTATGCTGGCCCGGTCGACTTCGCAAACGACCTAGACTGCTACGTGCCCTGAAAGACGAGCACCAGATACGCACGGCGCGGGGCGGATCGAATAACTGGCGGCTCGCATGACTGGCGGCTCGCCAGGGCCCAGCAGCGTAAGCAAACAGCGCGCTCATGGCCACACACGGTGGCCGTGGCCACGCGGGCCGCGTGAACAGTTTTCAGTTTTCATCTTTGAAGGTTTGGCCGTCGCGCGTCGTCATCACCCGCACATCACAGCTAGGCTGTATCCTCAGACCTTTGGCTCCCAACGTTGACCGTTTACCTCCATGCAACTCGATCTGTGGCTGTTTGTGCCCGCTTGCTTTGCGCTGAACATGGCGCCGGGCCCCAACAACCTCATGGCTCTGCACAACGCCAGCGCGCAGGGTGTGCGCGCAGCGTGCGTGGCAGGCCTTGGTCGCCAAGTGGCCTTTGTGCTCATGATGGGCTTGGCAGCCATCGGTTTGGCAAGCGTCTTGTATGCATCGGTATGGGTCTTTACCGCCATCAAACTTGCCGGTGGTGGCTATTTGCTCTACTTGGCTTGGCAGCTCTGGCACGCCCAACCCGCATCCCTGGACACCACGCCATCGGCCAACAACACAGCACACCACAGCGTCAGCGTCAGCGTACTGGCGCGGCGTGAATTTTTAATGGCCATTGGCAACCCCAAAGCCATTTTGATTTTCACGGCGTTTTTGCCGCAATTTGTCAACATCCAACAACCCATTGCGCCGCAGTTTGCCGTGCTGGGCGCGCTGTTTTTAGCGTTGGAGTGTGCGGCCATTGCGTTGTACGCGTTGGCCGGACGATACGCTGCAGCCTTCATGCAAAGCCCCACCAGCCGCAAGCGCTTCAACCGCATCAGCGCCAGCTTGCTGGGTGCCGCCGGTGTGGGCCTGCTGCTGACGAAGGCTTAAAACGTCTTAAATGTCCGAGTTGACCACCTGCGACGCGTACTCAACTTACCACCTCGCGCAACCAGTCGGGCATAGGCGCAGACTGCTGCTTGGGAAAGTCCACCCACACCACGGTTGCGCCGCCAGCGGCGTACATGGTACCCGGCTGCGTGGTCAGCTCTAGCGTGCACCATGTTTCAAACGTGCTGCGCGCAGGCGCACTCACGAACAACTTCACCAACACGTCACCTGGGTACTCCAGCTGTTTGTAAAAGTTACAAAACGCATTCAGGATCACTGGCCCCTGCGCTTGCGGGTTGGGCGCAATGCCCACCTTGAACATCCACTCCAGGCGCACCGTCTCCATGTAGCGAAAGTACTGCGTGTTGTTCACGTGACCCATGGCATCCATGTCGCCCCAACGAATGGGCAACACCATGTCGAACACTTGTTTCTTCTCGTCGGGCAAATCTAGGCGCATGCTCAGTCTTTCAAAATCAAATCACAACGATGCACCGTGAGCGCAGCTCAATGGCTCAATGGCTTAGGAGTCTGAGGCTAGCGGCTACCGTGTGCCGCGCTTGTCACCCGTTTGACCGCGCACAGCCATCATGGCCAAGACCCGCAACAGGTTCACACAGGCAAGCGTCCAAGCGCCTCAACGGTGCGCCCTGATGGACGCAACAATGCCGGTGACAAACAGCACCGCCGCCAGCCACTCGAACACGTTGGGCCAGCCCCCGTCCCACACGAAGCCAAACACCAAGGCAAACAAGGTCTCACTCACAATGAGCTGGCCACACAGGCTGGCACTGAGGCGTTTGCTCGCCACATTCCACAACCAGCCCGCAACCCAGGCCGAGCCCACGCCCGTAAACGCGCATATCGCCAGAGACCACGCCACGTTGGGCGCAACCATCAAATCACCAAACGGTGTACCCATCAAGGCCCACAGCAACAATGCGCCCAGCGCCGTGGGTATGCCTATCCAGCTGGTCCAATCAAACGACGATACTTGTGGGTTGCGCTTGAGCCAACTGGCGTTCCACAGCGCAAACACCGTCCAGCTCACCATGGACAGCACCGCCATGGCGCTGCCTTGCCAAAACTGACGTGCAAACACACCCGCTTGCAGCTCTGTAGCATGGGACAAGGTTTGCCACCCCATGAGCGCAATGCCGCAGGCCGTGGCCAGCAAGCCCAAGGCCAAATGCCGCCACAACATGCCAGCGGGCTTGCCCAGCAACATCACCACAATAGGAATGGTGCCCACAATCAAAGCAGGCACAGCTGTGCCCGCCCATGCGATGGCTACGGCCAATGAGGTGTAGTAGCCACTGAAGCCCAACACGCTCATGCCGCTGGCAGCCAACCATTGACTGCGCGTAGGCCGCGCAGCACCACGCCACCAACGCCACAACAAAAAGGTCAAGGCAGCCGCACCAAAGGCCACAAACCGCCCAGTCGCCACGTCCACCGGACTAAACCCCGGCGCCATGCGAGGCGCCACAAACACCAAGCCCCACAGTGCACCGGCCGCCAAGCCTGCAGCAATGCCCCAGCCCTGGACATGCCGCTGGCGTTGCTGTTGGCTGCGTGGATGCCCGTGTCCGTCCCCCTGGTCATGCCCCTGGCGCAGCCCACCCGACCGTCCTACGGGCACGCCCATCTGGGCCACCGCATGCACAGTCGCCTGCCCTTTGGTGGTCATGTCAAGCGGCGCGCCACCCGTTGCAGTATCGGTGCTAGGCATGGCATGTTGGGATGGGTTCAAGAGCGCTCGCTGGTGTGTGCAATGGCTAGGGCGTAGGGGCATGACCAAGGCGTGAAACGGGTTTGGCCAGACCGCATTGTGCTGCAAGGCCATACCGAGCGAGCCACCGTCGGGTTTACTACAATCACCGACAACTCTTAGAAACCGTTACCGGAGACACACACATGACTGCACCCGCATTGTTAGAAGCCCACGGCCCACGCGAGTCTATGGACTACGACGTTGTGGTGGTGGGAGGCGGCCCTGCGGGCTTGGCCACCGCCATCCGGCTCAAGCAGCTCGCAGCAGACAAAGGCACCGAGCTCAACGTGGTGGTGCTGGAAAAAGGCTCAGAGCCTGGCGCACATATTTTGAGCGGCGCCGTCATGGACCCACGCGCACTGACCGAGCTGCTGCCGCAGTGGCAAGCCATGGGCGCACCTTTGAACCAGCCCGTCACTGGCGACGATGTGCTGTTTTTGACCGAAACCGGTGCCAAGCGCACGCCCGATGTGTTGGTACCCAACTGCTTTCACAACAACGGCAACTATGTGGTGAGTTTGGGTGCCGTAACCAAATGGCTGGGCGAACAAGCTGAGGCGCTGGGCGTGGAAATATTTCCGGGCTTCACCGCCGCCGAAGTGCTGTACGACGACCAAGGTGCGGTGCGCGGCATCGCAACTGGCGACATGGGCATTGGCAAAAACGGTGAAGCCACCGGTGAATTCCAGCTGGGCATGGCGCTGTTGGGCAAGTACACCGTATTTGCCGAAGGTGCGCGCGGCCACTTGGGCAAGCAGCTCATTGCCAAGTACAAACTCGACGACGGCAAAGACCCCCAAAGCTACGCGCTAGGCGTAAAAGAGCTGTGGGAAGTCACCCCCGACAAAGCGCAGCCCGGACGCGTGGTGCACACCGCAGGCTGGCCCATGGACAACGACACCTACGGCGGCGGCTTCTTGTACCACCTGGAGGGCAACAAAGTCACGCTAGGCTTTGTCACAGGGCTGGATTACAAAAACCCGTGGCTCAGCCCATTTGAAGAAATGCAACGCTGGAAGACTCACCCCAGCATCCGTGCCGTTTTGGAAGGTGGCAAACGCTTGGGCTACGGCGCGCGCGCCATCACAGCGGGCGGCTTGTTGTCACTGCCCAAAACCGTATTTCCTGGCGGCGCATTGGTGGGCTGTGAGGCAGGCTACCTCAACGCCAGCCGCATCAAAGGCAGCCACGCCGCCATCAAAACCGGCATGTTGTGCGCCGAGGCGGCCTTCGAGGCGGTGCAAGCCGGGCGCGCCCAAGACGAGCTCAGCGCCTACCCCACAGCGTTCGAACAGAGCTGGCTGCACGACGAGCTCAAGGCCGCCAAGAACTTCAAACAATGGTTTAAAAAAGGCAATACCGTGGGTGCGCTGATGACCGGCATCGAGCAGTGGCTACTGCCCAAGCTCGGCATGCGCACACCACCTTGGACGGTTCACCGCACCCGCGCCGACCACACCTACTTGCTGCCTGCGGCCGAATGCACCCCCATTGCCTACCCCAAGCCAGACGGCGTGATCACCTTTGACCGCCTCAGCAGTGTGTTTGTGAGCAACACCAACCACGCAGAGGACCAGCCCGCCCACCTCACGCTCAAAGACGCCAGCGTGCCGGTTGCCATCAACTTGGCCACCTACGCTGGGCCGGAGAGCCGCTACTGCCCCGCAGGTGTGTACGAGTACGTGAAAACACCTGAAGGCGCAGACGCCTTGCAAATCAACGCACAAAACTGCGTGCATTGCAAAACCTGCGACATCAAGGACCCCACGCAAAACATCAACTGGGTCACGCCAGAAGGCGGTGGCGGCCCCAACTACGCGGGCATGTAAGCCAGCGCACCGCCCACCCAACGTCACGCCACCCCAGCCACGCAGCTGTTGCTGGGCTTGGGTTTTACGGGCGTTTGGCGTTTGGCGTTTGGCGTTTGGTGTTTTCTGGCTGCTGGTTGCTGGTTGCTGGTTGCGACGATATTCTTAGACGTGCTTGTAGGCGCG
>JANREF010000023.1 GCA_030726195.1 Burkholderiaceae bacterium
GCCAAGCACACAGCGCGCGGCGTAGCGCCGGTTTGAGACGCCCCTGCAAATCCTTGCTCACTTGGTACAGGCCCAGCGACAAAAACGGCCCCACCAACAAAAAGCCCGCACACAGCGCCAGCACATAAGCCGGTGCCGACTCAAACACCAACATCAGAGCGTGGCCCATCAAGAAAAAACACACCCCAAAAAACAAACCCGTGAGCGGCGCGCGCATGAAGTCGTTCCAGCCCAAACTCAGCCACTGCAGCGGCTCGTTGATGCCTACATTGTTGATAGGCATGTACAGCACAGACGAGCTGTGCACCGCCACTTCAGGCGCATCTTGACGATGGGCCCGGTCTGACTGCACCGCACCGGTGGTTGGTGGGTGGGTTTCTGAATGCTTAGATGTTGTGCTGCTCATGGCCGCAAGTATTGCCACTTGCGCATGTACCGGCAATCTCGTTTTCCCTGTGTCAGACCGTTGGTCTGTCCTGTGTTGCGCGTAGATGCGGTGAACGTGTTGATCAGTGGAAATGCCACTGCGCGGGTCTGGGTAGGCATGAAATGAGGACCGCCTAGCCAAGCCCCTAGGTGTTGGCCGGTAGGCTGGTTTGCTAGGCGTTTCGTTGACTTTCGGCGGACAGAAAGGCCTTTATCTAAACAGGAGCGGGTCCTCGATTTAATCAAGGGCTGCTTGAGGCTGGGTTCAGCCGGGCAGGGCTTGTAGCCCAATGACAGCGGCCGCCGGTACCAGGTATTCGTTCACTTGCTTCGCAACGGATGGCTGGGTAATCGTTCCCTAGAACCAAAGGGCTGCAAAGTAGAAGTTTCCCCCGCGCACGCGGGGATAGGCCCAGACATTCGTATCCGTGGCAGTGTTCCTCGGGGTTTCCCTGCGCACTCGGGGATAGGCCTTGGTTGTATTTGTAGTGGCTATGCGGGGTGTTGTTTCCCCCGCGCATGCGGGGATTGTTAGCGCGCTAGGCTGCGCCTTTGCCGCCACGGACATAATGGCTGTATGCCCACTTTATTTGCCCCACCCGCAGCGCCTTTGGCGCAGTTGCACGCCCATGTTCAGGTCAATGGTTTTGCCGTGTTGGACGCGCCTGATGCGCCGGCTTGGCTGGGGTGCAACGCCAGCGATTTGGTGGCCTTGCAAGACAGTTGGGGCGATTTGGCCGACGACCATTATTTGAAGGATGGCGGGCGCTACCGCAAGCGTCGCCACAGTTGTGCCGTGGTGGCGCAAGACAGCGTGCGCAAGGTGGCGCACCGCGCGCATTGGCAGCCGCTGGCTTACAACGCGTTACACGGCGGTATGCAGCGTTGGTTTGAGCCTGTGAGTGAGGCGGCTTGGTGCAATCCGGCGTGGCAGGCTTTGTTGCAAGCGGGTGCGCGTGTGGCCAGTGCTTTGCGTGGTGAGCAGCCGTGGTTTGTAGAGGCGCACCAGTTCAGAATTGACACCAGCGATGGCATTGGGCGCCCTACGCCTGAGGGTGCGCACCGCGATGGTGTGGATGTGGTGATGGTGTGTTTGGTCAGCCGTGTGGGCGTCAAGGGCGGTGAGAGCCGCGTGTTTGAGGCCAATGGCCCCAGCGGGCAGCGCTTCACCATGCAGCAGCCGTGGACGGTGTTGTTGTTGGATGACGCGAAGATGATTCACGAAACCACGCCCATACAGCCCACCGATGCACACGGTTGGCGCGACACCTTGGTGCTCACCTTTCGCGCTGGTGGGTTTCAGGGCGATGGTGAGGCCGATGTGGCAGCTGCGGCGGCCGGTTCTGGCCAAGCGCCTACCAACGCGCCTACCAACGCGCCTTCCAACGCGCCTTCCTGAAGCACCTTCTGAAGTTACTTTCTGAAGCGCACTCCGAAGTGCCCACCAACGTGCCTTCTGAAGTGCCTTATGAAGTAACTTCTGAGGTAGCTAGGCCTTAAACGCGTTTTTAAGTGCGCCTCTAAACGCGCCTCTAAAAGTGCTTTTAAACGCGCTCAAAAATGGCGGCAATGCCTTGGCCGCCACCAATACACATGGTGACCAGCGCGTAGCGGCCTTGTATGCGGTGCAGCTCGTGTATGGCCTTGACCGTGATGAGCGCGCCCGTTGCGCCAATGGGGTGGCCCAGCGAAATGCCAGAGCCGTTGGGGTTGACTTTGGCGGGGTCCAAGCCCAGGTCTTTGGACACAGCGCAGGCTTGCGCGGCAAAGGCTTCGTTGGCTTCAATCACGTCCAGGTCGGCCACGCTCAGGCCTGCTTTTTTCAGGGCGGCTTGCGTGGCAGGTACGGGGCCAATGCCCATGTAGCGTGGGTCGACGCCAGCGTGGGCGTAGGCCACCAAGCGCGCCAGCGGCTTGGCGTTTTGGGCCTTCACGGCATCGGCGCTCATGAGCACCACTGCGGCTGCGGCGTCGTTGATGCCCGAGGCATTGCCTGCGGTGACGGTGCCGTTGTCTTTGATGAACACGGGCTTGAGTTTGCTCATGTCACCGGGCTGGCAGTCGGGGCGGAAGTGCTCGTCCACCTCAAATGCAACGTCGCCTTTGCGTGACTTGAGCATGACGGGCACGATCTGGTCTTTGAAGTAGCCCGCTTGGGTGGCGCGCTCGGCGCGGCGGTGGCTTTCCACGGCGGTGGCGTCTTGTTCTTCACGGCTGATGCCCCACTTGGCGGCGATGTTCTCGGCGGTGACGCCCATGTGGATGTTTTCAAACGGGTCGTGCAGCGCACCCAACATCATGTCTATGAGTTTGGCGTCGCCCATGCGTGCGCCAAAGCGGGTGTTGAGGCTGGCGTAGGGTGCGCGGCTCATGTTTTCTGCGCCGCCACCAATGGCTACGTTGGCGTCGCCCAGCATGATGGATTGGCTGGCCGAAATGATGGCTTGCAAGCCAGAGCCACACAGGCGGTTGACGTTGAAAGCGGGCGTGTGATGGGCGCAGCCACCCTCGATGGCGGCAATGCGGGACAGGTACATGTCGCGCGGCTCGGTGTTGACCACATGGCCAAACGCGACGTGGCCCACGCTGTTGGCGTCTACCGCGCCGCGTTGCAGTGCTTCACGCACAACCAAGCTGGCCAATGCGGTGGGGGGCGTGTCTTTCAGTGCGCCGCCAAATGTGCCAATGGCGGTGCGCACAGCGCTAACAACAAATACGTCTTGAGTCATGAGGGTCTCCGGTTGGGTGGTGAACGGTGCTGAAGTTGATCGCAGTATGACGGGCAGGCACGCCAGGCTCGCCATACACACCATGTACGCCATGCACATGTCTATGGCAAATGGTAGCAGCGCGCGGTGGTGTGGCCTGTCGCGTGTTGTTGGGGTTGGCGGTGACTGGTCTTGAGTGGTGTTGACCGTTGTTCGGTTTAGTTCGGTTGTGTTCGGCTTTGTTCGGCTTTGTCCGGCTATGTTGGCCTTTGTTGATTTCTACTGACCATCGTTGGTCTGGCCCAAGTCCAACCCAGTGCACCCCTACCAACCAACCCCTCCCAACGAACCCCTCCCAACGAACCCCCATCAACCCGTGCCCAGCTTAAAACGGCGCAGGGCAGTGCCATGTTTGAAGCGCACCATCGCGCAGGCCCGCAAAGCTCAGGTGTGTGGCGTGCAGCAGCAAGCGCGCTGGGGCTTGTTCGCCTTCGTTGGTCAGGTGGTGAAAGCTGGGGTGGTACAGCGCGTCGCCCATGATGGGGTGGCCTATGTGCATCAAGTGCACGCGCAGTTGGTGGGTGCGGCCGGTGATGGGGCGCAGGCGCAAACGGGTTTGCCCCGCGGGTGCATGGTCCATGCGCTGCCACAAGGTGAGGGCGGGTTTGCCGCTGAGCTCGCACACCTTGGAGCGTGGGCGGTTGGGCCAGTCGATGATGAGTGCGCCGCTGATGCGATGCCACGGTGCACTGCTGTCGCTGTAGCCGTTGTTGTTGCTGTAGAGGTTGTGCGGTGGTGTGTGGTCTGACGCTTGATCAGAGGTGTGTTGTGTAGCGTGGTGTGTGGTGTGCTCGGTCGCCTTGTCCGGCAGGTCCGGCGACGGGTCGCCTTGCACAATGGCTTCGTAGGTTTTGTGGGTTTGCCGCGTGGCAAATGCATGGCTCAGGCTGCGCTGGGCTGCCACATGCTTGGCAAACACCATCAGGCCTGACGTCGCCGTGTCTAGGCGGTGCACCACCAAGGCTTTGTGGCCTTGGGCGTGCAGGCGAGACAGCACGCAGTCTTGCTTGTCCTCACCGCGCCCAGGCACCGACAGCACGCCTGCGGGCTTGCTGAGCACAATGACGTCGTCGTCTTCAAATAGCAACATGCGGGCGTGGTGTGGTCGCCGCGTTTTACTTGGCCACCCAGCTGTCCTTGAGGCCCACGCTGCGGTTGAACACGGGTGCTTGTGCGGTGCTGTCCACGCGGTCTGCGGCAAAGTAGCCCAGGCGTTCAAACTGGTAGCTGCTGCCAGGGGCTGCGTTGGCCAGTGAGGGCTCCAACATGGCTTGTACGGTTTGCAAGCTGTCGGGGTTGAGTGCGGCGATGAAGTCGCGCCCACCCGCATCGGGCTGTGCATCTTTGAACAAACGTTCGTACAAGCGCACGGGTGCCTGCACCGCGTCGCTGGCCCCCACCCAGGTGATCACGCCTTTGACTTTGATGGCCGATGCGCCGGGTGTGCCGCTCTTGGTGTCGGGCACCAAGCGCGCGTTCACTTGCGCCAGTTCACCGAAGGCGTCGTAGGTGGCCCCTACACATTCCACGACATGGCCATACTTCAGGCGCACCTTGTTGCCGGGGAACAGGCGGAAGTAGCCTTTGGGTGGCTCTTGCTCGTAGTCGCTGCGCTCAATCCACAGGTCGGCGCCAAACATGAAGCTGCGCTCGCCGCGCTCGGGGTGGTGCGGGTGCACGGGCGCGGTGCAGGCGTCCAAGTGGCCTGCGCCCATGAGCTCGTCCCAGTTCTCTATGTGCAGCTTGATGGGGTCCAGCACAGCCATGGCACGGTCGGCGCTGGCATCCAGCGTGTCGCGCAGGCTGCCTTCGAGGGTGGCGTAGTCTATCCACGAGTCGGACTTGGACACGCCAATGCGGTCGGTGAACAAGCGCAGTGCTTGCGGCGTGTAGCCACGGCGGCGCAAGCCTACGATGGTGGGCATGCGGGGGTCGTCCCACCCTGATACGTGTTTGTCGGCCACAAGTTGGGCCAGCTTGCGTTTGCTGGTGACCACGTAGGTCAGGTTCAGGCGCGCAAACTCGTATTGCTTGGGTGGCGGGGTGTTGATGATGCCGCCAGCGCTCAGCTTGTCCATGAGCCAGTCGTAAAACGGGCGCTGGTCTTCAAACTCCAGCGTGCAAATGCTGTGTGTGATGTTTTCTAGTGCGTCCTCAATGGGGTGCGCAAATGTGTACATGGGGTAGATGCACCAGGCGTCTCCCGTGTGGTGGTGGGTGGCGTGACGAATGCGGTAAATGGCCGGGTCGCGCATGTTGATGTTGGGGCTGGCCATGTCAATTTTGGCGCGCAGCACAGCCGTGCCGTCTGGCAATGCGCCTACACGCATGTCGGCAAAGCGGGCCAGGTTTTCTGCCACGGTGCGGCTTCTGAATGGGCTGTTGACGCCGGGTGTGGAGAAGTCGCCGCGGTTTTTGCGCATGTCCTCGCTGCTTTGCTCGTCCACATAAGCCAAGCCTTGCTCAATGAGGTACACGGCTGCGCCATGCATGGTGTCGAAGTAGTCACTGGCTTGAAAGCGGTGGCTGCCTCCAAACGCCTGCCAGTCAAAGCCCAGCCACTGCACGGCGTCTTCAATGGCGTTGACGAAGGTTTGGTCTTCTTTTTCGGGGTTGGTGTCGTCAAAGCGCAAGTGGCACACGCCCTTGTAATCTTGCGCCAAGCCAAAGTTCAGGCAAATGCTTTTGGCGTGGCCAATGTGCAAGTAGCCGTTGGGCTCTGGCGGAAAGCGCGTGCGAATACGTGCAGGGTCGGGCTGTCCGGCAAGGTGCTGTGCAGCGGTGCCCGGCTGGCCCGCCCAGCGTCTGGTGGCGTAGGTGCCTTTGGCCAAATCCGCTTCAATGATTTGGCGCAAAAAATGACTGGGCTTGGCTTGGGTATCGTTTGAGTTGCTGTCGGTCACAGTGGGCTGCAGTTCAGAGTGTGTTGGGGCGCGGTGGGCGCAATGCCGTGATTTTATGCGGTCTGCACGCGCGGCCATCCGCGCTGACGCCAGCACGCCCACTTTCAGCCGGGCTGGACCACCCCGCTGTGTTGGCTGGCAGCCTAGGAGCCCAGCAGCTGTCCCCACAACAACTGGCCTAAATAGCGGTTGGGCAGCAGTGTAAACACGCCGGCGGTTACGCAAGCGCCCAAATAAGTCATGGTCATGGCGCGTTTGTGCCCTTTTATTTGTCCAGTCAGCATAAAGTACAGACCGCTGGCCATACCTGCAAAGGTGACAGGCACCAGCAGATGAATCACGCTGAAGCCGGCGAACAACTGCGGTGCTGTGCCGCCTTTAATGAACAAGGCCGAGGTGGCAGCCCCTGCCATCACGGTCAGCCAAGCGTAGCCGCAGGCTCTGTGCAGTCGAACACGCTGTACGAAACCTGCACGCGCCCAAATAGCAAATGGCCCGATTACTACAGCGAGTAAGGCGAAGGTGATGTGGATGGCCACAATAGTGTTGGGCGGCTGGGTCATCAGGTGTTCGTAAAAAAATATGGTGGCCCGTGCCTTGCGAGTGGTGAGTCAATGGGTTACCTATCTCGCTGTATGGTATGCGTGGACGGTAGAATCAGTCACTACTTTGTATAGCCAGCTCGATGAGCTAGATAGAAGACACATGACTATAGATTATTTGTTACTGGTCAAAGCCGTTGTCATGGGCTTGGTTGAGGGCATCACCGAGTTTTTGCCTATATCGTCTACCGGCCATTTGATCGTGACGGGCTCGCTCATTGGGTTTCACGACGACAAGGCCAAGGTGTTTGACATTGCCATCCAGACCGGCGCGATCTTTGCTGTGATCTTGGTGTACTGGCAGCGCATTTGGACGACGGTGCGCGATTTGCCGACGCAGGCGCAAGCGCAGCATTTCACACGCAACGTACTGATTGCGTTTTTTCCAGCGGTGATTTTGGGCTTGGCTTTTGGCAAAGCGATCAAAGAGCATTTGTTCAATGCCAACGTGGTGGCCCTGGCGCTCATTGTGGGTGGTGCCATTATTTGGTGGGCTGAGAAGCGCCAAAAGACCACGGTCCGCGTGCAGACTGTGGATGAAATGACCGCCATGGATGCACTCAAGGTGGGCCTTATTCAGTGCCTGGCCATGATTCCCGGCACCAGCCGCAGCGGTGCAACCATCATTGGCGGCATGCTCATTGGCCTGAGCCGACGCGCGGCGACAGACTTTTCCTTTTACTTGGCCATTCCCACTTTGATTGGCGCGGGCGTGTACAGCTTGTACAAAGAGCGGGCCTTGCTGGCTTGGAGTGATGTGCCTATGTTCACCGTGGGCACGGTGGTGGCGTTCTTCAGTGCGCTGTGGTGTATTCGCTGGTTGTTGCGCTACATTTCCACGCACAGTTTTATGCCGTTTGCGTGGTACCGCGTGGCGTTTGGTTTTTTGATTTTGGCGTCCTCTGCAACCGGCTGGATTGAGTGGGCGGCTTGATGTGCCCGCAGCGCCTGGCAGGCTTGTCAGCGCGGTTTATTGCTAGTTTGGCACGGTCGCAAAGGCCATCACGACTAGGCACAGCATGCGCGATTTGAAAGGCCATTTGGTCGCGATTTTGAGCGGTGTGGCGATGTTGATTGTGGGCATCAGCCTGCTGTTTTCGGTGGTGGGTTTGCGCGCGGGAATAGCCGATTTTTCCACCGTGGTCACGGGCCTGATCACGTCGGCTTACTTTGCGGGTTATGTGGTGGGCGTGTACTTTGCCCCGGCGCTCATCAGCCGTGTGGGCCACATCCGTGCCTTTGCGGCCATGGCCAGCATGGCCTCCACCATGCCCATCTTGCACGCCTTGTGGGTAGACCCTTGGTTTTGGGGTTTGTTGCGCTTGGTCACTGGCATGTGTTTGGTGGGCTTGTACATCGTGATTGAGAGTTGGCTCAACACCTTGGCGCCCACGCACCAGCGGGGTCGGGTGTTTTCGATTTACTTGTTTGTGTCTTTCATGGCCTTGGCGTTGGGCCAGTGGCTGATTTTGGTGGGCGACTCGATTGGCTTTGTGCCCTTTGCCATGGTGTCGGTGCTGCTGTCGTTTGCGCTGCTGCCTATCACCTTGGCACCGGTGACGCAACCAGACGCGGTGGAGGCCCCCAAGCTGAGCATCCGCAGTTTGTGGCAAGCCACACCACTGGGTGTGAGTGGCGCATTTGCATCAGGCCTCATCAGCAGCGCCTTCTTTGGTCTTGGCGCTGTGTTTGCGCAGCGCATTGGCTTTGACAGCACGGGTGTGGCGTCGTTCATGGCCGCCACCATTGTGGGTGGTGCGTTGTTCCAGTGGCCAGTTGGGCATTTTTCTGACCGCATCGATAGGCGCGTGGTGCTGTTGGTGGCCTTGGTCAGTGCCGTGGTGTTGGGCGTGGTGGGCTATGGCTTGGCACTGTCTTGGACGTGGGCCTTGGTGCCGTTGGCGGTCTTGCTCGGTGGTGTGTTGTTCACCGTGTATGGCCTCAGTGTTGCGCATGCCAACGACATGGTGGAGGTGTCGCGCACCTTGGAAATCACGGGCGGCCTGTTGTTGGTGCACGGCATTGGCGCGGCCATTGGACCCACCTTGGCGGGGGTGCTGATGGATGCGGCAGGCCCGGGCAGCTTGATGCTGTACTTCGTGGCGGTGTGTGCGGTGTTGGCCGCCTACACGGTGGTGCGTATTCGTGCCGTGGCACCGGTGGCACCCGAGAACAAGGTGGACTACGTGATCATGGGCAGCGGCATTGAGACCACCTTGCAGCTGGACCCGCGCACGCCAGACCCATCGATACCGGGCTACACAGACTCGGGCACACCTGCCGCACCGGCCGCGACTTAGCACCCGGCTGCGCGTTGCTTGGGCGATGGCTGCGTGGGTATGCGCTAAGCGCTGCCTGTTGCCATGGCTTCCATGGCTTGTAGGGCCAACACCGACGCAGTGGCGGTTTCTTTGGGCGACTCCATGGGGAACAAGTGGCTGCCCGCAATGTGCTGCCAGCGCCCGGGCGCGTCTGTGCCCACCAGGCGGCGCGACAAGCCCTCGCCGACGTGGTGCATTTCCACCGACTCTGTGCCTGCAATGAACGACATGGGGCATTGCAGCGGATGGCGACGCAGCATGGCGTCAACGTTGTGTGGCAAGGTGTTGTAAATCTGGGTTTCGACGTCGCGGTCAAAGCGCAGCACACAGTGGGTGTTACCGCTGTCGTCCACAACGTCTTCAAAGCCGTGCTCCATGTAGTCGGCCAGTGCGAGTGGATCCCACCGCTTGAACACGCGCTTCTTGCCCAAGTGCGCCAGCGCATCTGCCCGGCTGGGCCAGGTGTTGCGCCGCTTGCTGCTGATGCGCCCGGGTGAGACCGCACCAATGAGCTGTGTGATCTTGGAGGCGGCCAAGGCTTTGGCTTTCCAGCCTGTGAGTACGGGCGAGTCGAGCAACAGCAAACCTTTGACACGTTGCCCACCCAACACGGGGTGTTTGGCTGCGCACAGCAGGCTCACAATGCCGCCCAGCGAGTGGCCTACCAGCCAAGCGTCTTGGCCAGCGCTTTGCATTTCTTGGCTGGCAAAGTCGTGCAGCTGCTGGACCAAGTGCGGCCAGTTGCTGGTGACTGCGTAGCGCGGCTCATGGCCAAAGCGGTCTATGGCCTTGATGTGGTAGCCGCGCGCGCGCATGCTCTTGAAGAACTGGCTGTAGGTGCCGCCCGGGAAGCTGTTGCCGTGCGAAAAAATAATCAACGGCGTGGCCGGTGCGGTGCTCATGGCTTAGATGTTCTTCTCTGCAGGCGTGGTGATTTTTTTGAGCGCCATGCTGGCGTTGCGGGTGCTGCGCAGTGGGTTGTCTTCGCTGGGTTGGCGGCTCCAGTCGGGCTGCTCCAAGTTGTCGAAGGCGGCGCGCAAGCTGTCGCCCCAGCTGTTGCGCAGCATTTGAAAGTAGGGGTTGTGCTCGTCTATGCACAAAATGCTTTGGCTTTGCAGGTCGCCTGCTTTGTAAATGACCATGTCCAGCGGCAAGCCCACCGATAGGTTGGATTTGAGCGTGGAGTCCATAGACACCAACACACACTTGGCCGCATCGGCAAGCGAGGTGTGTTGTGTGATGACGCGGTCGAGCACAGGCTTGCCGTACTTGGATTCGCCAATTTGGAAAAACGGTGTTTCTTTGGTGGCCTCAATGAAGTTGCCCGCCGAGTACACCTGAAACAAGCGCATGGCCTCACCCTTGATTTGCCCACCAATGACCATGGACACGTTGAAGTCCACGCCGTTGGCTTTGAGCGCCTCGCCGTCGCGTTGGAAGATGTAGCGAATGGCGTCGCCCAGCACCCGCGCCACGTCGAACATGGAGGTGGCATTCCAAATGGTCAAGGGTGGCTCGCCGGCCTTGTCTTGGATCTCGTGCGTTTGCAAAATTTCGCGCACCGATTGCGACACGCTCAGATTGCCCGCAGACAGCAAGGTGATGAAGCGGTCGTTTGCCAGCTCGTACACCATGGCTTTGCGGAAGGTGGAGATTTGGTCAAGACCCGCGTTGGTGCGTGAGTCAGAGAGAAAAACCAAACCCGCATCGAGTTTGACGGCAACGCAATAAGTCATGTGAGGTCAGCAAAAAATGAAGTCAGAACAGTAGAAAAGCAGACAGAGCGCCCAGCGGTGTACTTGGCAACTGCGGGTCGGCAGATGGGGTGGTGCAGGCGTTTAGGCATCGCGTTGGCCCAGGGCCTTGAGGTTGTAGATCAAGTCTAGGGCCTCGCGCGCCGACAAAGCGTCTGGGTCAATCTCGGCCAGGGCACGCTCCAGCGCGCTGGGCTCAGCCTTGGGGGCGGGCGGGGGCTCGGCAAACAAGTCCACCTGCGGGCGGCTGGATTGGTCTATGGCCTCAAGGTTGGCCAAGCTTTGTTTGGCTTGCTGCACCACCGCATGGGGCACACCAGCCAAGCGCGCAACTTGCACGCCAAAACTTTGGCTGGCAGGGCCTGGCTCGATGTGGTGCAAAAACGCAATGCCCGCTTTACCAGACTCGACGGCGCTCACGTGCATGTTGAGCGCTTGGTGATGGGAGGCGGGCAGTTGGGTGAGCTCGAAATAATGCGTGGCAAACAGGCTCATGGACTTGCACTTGTTGTGCAAATACGTGGCAATGGCGCTGGCCAGTGCCAAGCCGTC
>JANREF010000024.1:0-2961 GCA_030726195.1 Burkholderiaceae bacterium
CCACCTAGAGCCATCTCCCCCTCAAACCACCTCAGCCGCTCGGTACCCCGCCCAACGCAGTGCGCGTGGTTGCTCGGCTTGCACGGCGCTACCGATGGCGGCAATGTGCTCGGGCGTGGTGCCGCAGCAGCCGCCCACGATGTTCACCAAGCCTTGCGCGGCAAATTCGTGCAGCAGGCGGCTGGTGATGTCTGGGGTTTCGTCAAAGCCGGTGTCGCTCATGGGGTTGGGCAGGCCAGCGTTGGGGTAGCAGCTGATGTAAGTGCCTTCGGCCACCTTGGCCAGCTCTTGTATGTAGGGGCGCATGAGGGTGGCGCCCAGAGCACAGTTCAGGCCCACGGCCAAGGGTTTGACGTGGCGCACGCTGGCCCAAAAGGCGGTTACGGTTTGGCCACTCAACACGCGCCCCGAGGCGTCGGTCACGGTGCCGCTGATGATGATGGGCAAGCGCTCACCGGTGTTGTCAAAAAACTCTTCAATGGCAAACAGCGCGGCTTTGGCGTTGAGCGTGTCAAAAATAGTTTCCACCAGCAGTGCGTCTGCGCCGCCGTCAAACAGGCCTTGGATTTGCTCGTAGTAGGCGGCGCGCAGTTGTTCAAACGTGACGTTGCGCGCGCTGGGGTCATTCACGTCTGGGCTGATGCTGGCGGTCTTGGGGGTGGGGCCTAGCGCGCCCAGCACAAAGCGTGGCTGGTCGGGCGTGGCGTATTTGTCGCAAGCCGCGCGGGCGAGTTTGGCCGACTCAAGGTTCATCTCGTAGGCCAGCTCGGCCATGTCGTAGTCGTCTTGAGCGATGCGGGTGGCGCCAAAGGTATTGGTTTCAACCATGTCAGCACCGGCGGCCAAGTAGCGTTCGTGCACATCGGTGATGACGTCGGGGCGTGTGAGGCTGAGCAGCTCGTTGTTGCCCTTGACGTCGGCATGGAAGTCTTTGAAGCGCTCGCCACGGTACTGCGCCTCGTCCAGCTTGAAGCGCTGGATCATGGTGCCCATGGCGCCATCGAGTATGGCAATGCGCCGCGCCAAGATGCCGGGCAAGGCTTGGCCGCGGGTGTAGGGGCGCTCGGCCGGGGCCGATGGGGTGGGCGTAGCGGGTGTGGAAGCTGGGGCGTTCATGCCGCTATTGTAGGAACTTGGGGCGCACAGATGGCACCAGCGTGCAAACCCACCTTGCTATGCCCGACAATAGAGAGCTTATGAAACATTTGTTGCCATTAGAAGCTTGGGCGCTCATGCAGGCCGACCCCAACGCCTTGATGATTGATGTGCGTATGGAGATTGAGTCTTTGTACGTCGGACGCCCACCCGGCGCGGTCAACGTGCCGTGGTACGAATACCCCGATTTGACGCCCCATCCGGATCGGTTTGTACGCTTGGTCCAAGAAGAGGCCAACGATACCGCGCGCCCAATCGTACTGATTTGCCGCAGTGGCAAGCGCACGCTGGACGCAGGCAACGCCCTAGAGGCCGCAGGGTTTACCAACGTCATCAACGTGTTGCACGGCTTTGAGGGCGAGCTCAACGACCGCTTCCACCGCTCCTGCACCAACGGCTGGCGCTTTGACAACTTGCCATGGGAACAGCTGTAAGGCCGTGGGCAGTCACTCCATCACCGGCGGCAACGCCATCACCGCGCTAGACGCCTTGCAAGCCGCACAGGCGCATAGCGATAGCGATAGCGACAAAGCCAACGCCAACGACAGCGCGGCCTTGGGCGTGTTGCATGAGGTGTTTGGCTTTGACGCCTTCAGGGGCCCGCAAGCCGACATCATCCACCACGTGGTGGGCGGTGGCGACGCACTGGTGCTCATGCCCACGGGCGGCGGCAAGAGCTTGTGCTACCAAGTGCCTGCCATCGTGCGCCAGCGTGCAGGTCACGGCGTGGCCATTGTGGTCTCGCCACTCATTGCCCTGATGCACAACCAGGTGGGCGCGCTGCATGAACTGGGCGTGTCGGCGGCGTTTTTAAATTCCACGCTGGATATGGCCGCCGCACGCGATGTAGAACAGCGCATGCTCAGCGGCGACATCACGCTGCTGTACGCCGCGCCCGAGCGCATCAGCACACCACGCTTTGTGGCCTTGCTGACCAGCATGTACGAGCGCGGCCAGCTGAGCTTGTTTGCGATTGACGAGGCACATTGCGTGAGCCAATGGGGCCACGACTTTAGGCCCGAGTACCGCGCCATGTCCATGCTGCACGAGCAGTTTGCGGGTGTGCCGCGGTTGGCACTCACGGCCACGGCCGACGCGCTCACGCGCCAAGACATGGTGCACCACTTGGCGCTGGACAACGCACGCCAATTTGTGAGCAGCTTTGACAGGCCCAACATCAGCTACCGCATCACTGAGAAGCGCGACGGCATGGCGCAGCTGCTCTCGTTTATTCAAACCGAGTTTGAGGGTGAAGCAGGCGTGGTGTACTGCCAGTCACGCAGGCGCGTGGAAGAGGTAGCCGAACAGCTCGCCCGCGCGGGCGTGAACGCACTGCCCTACCACGCAGGCATGGACGCGGCCATTCGACAGCAACACCAAGACCGGTTTTTGCGCGAGGAAGGCGTGGTGATTGTGGCCACCATTGCCTTTGGCATGGGCATAGACAAGCCCGACGTGCGCTTTGTGGCGCACATGGACATGCCCAAAAACATTGAGGGCTATTACCAAGAAACCGGGCGCGCTGGACGCGACGGTGAGCCCGCTGTGGCTTGGATGGCCTACGGCTTGGCCGACGTGGTCAACCAACGCCGCTTGATTGACGAGGGCGTGGCCAGCGACGAATTCAAGCAAGCGCTGCGTGGCAAGCTCGACGCCTTGCTGGCCCTGGCCGAGGCCACCGACTGCCGCTGGCCCGTCGTCAGCGTTCCCGATGGAGCCGGTTCCGCCAAGCGCGCCATCTCTGCCAACATCGAGTGGGTCGAGCAGTTCGAGGAGGTCGTCCGCGTTGTACTCCGCCTCCATTGT
>JANREF010000024.1:2971-11179 GCA_030726195.1 Burkholderiaceae bacterium
TTGCTGGCCCTGGCCGAAGCCACCGACTGCCGCCGTGTGCACCTGCTGGACTACTTTGGCGAGCACAGCACGGCCTGCGGCAACTGCGACAACTGCCTCAACCCGCCGCAGGTGTTTGACGCTACTGAGGCGGCGCGCAAACTGCTCAGCACCATTTACCGCTTTCAGCAAAGCTCGGGCATGGCCTTTGGCTCTGGGCATTTGCTAGACGTGCTGCGCGGCAAAGTGACCGAGCGCGTCACGCAATACCAACACAACACCTTGAGCACCTTTGGCATTGGCAGCGACATGAGCGAAGCCGCATGGCGCGCGCTGCTGCGCCAACTGGTGGCCAACGGCGCTGTGGTGGTGGACAGTGGCATGTACAAAACACTGCAGCTGGGCGAGCCCGCGCGCGCTTTGCTGCGCAACCAAGCGCAGGTGTGGCAACGCGTGGCAAGCGCGGCCAGCACCAGCGCGAAGCGCAGCACAAAAACCAAGTCCAAAACCGACGAGGCCGACTTGGATGCGCCCGCCCAAGGCGTGTTCACCGCACTCAAAGCGTGGCGCGCCGAAGTGGCGCGCGCACACGACTTGCCGGCTTATGTGATTTTCAACAACAACACGCTCAAAGCCCTGGCTCAACTGCGCCCCACCGACGCCGACGAGCTGGTAGGCGTGCCCGGCATTGGCGCCAAAAAGCTAGAGGCCTACGGGGACGAAGTGTTGAGAGTGATTGCTGCAGCCTAAGGGTGGCCGCTCGTTGTTGTGCATTGGCTGCTTGAGCTGTTTGGCTCTTTACCTATTGGGTTGTTGGCTTGTGTGGCGGTGTGACTGCTGGCTGTTGGCTGTTGGCTGTTGGCTGTTGGCTGTCACACCAGACTCGATCTGGTGTCCGCGGTGGCACCCTGCGTGACATGGTTGTCGCCATGGCTGGATGCCAACATCAAGCCTTGGAATGACAGGGTAGGCGTGCGACCATTTGGCGCCTACACAGCCTGCACCAGCCCCAAAGTCTGCGCGAACCCTGGCGTCTCCTACAGTTCACCCCTGACCTGCCAAATCTCCGGGAACAACACCACGTCCAACATCGCTTTTAAGTAACCCGTGCCACTGGTGCCACCGGTGCCCCGGCGCATGCCAATGACACGCTCTACGGTGGTGAGGTGCCTGAAGCGCCACAGCCTAAACGTGTCTTCAATGTCTGTGAGTTTTTCGCCAAGTTGGTACAGGTTCCAGTATTGCTGTGGGTTTTGATACACGGCTTTCCACGCAGCTTGCACGTTGGCGCTGCTGGTGTGGCTTACAGTCCAGTCGCGTTGCAGATGCACGGCATCTATCGCCAAGCCCGCTTTAGCCAACTGCCCAATGGCAATGTCGTACAGCGACGGCGCATCAAAGGCCGCTTGCACCATGGCCAGTAACTCGGGCTTGTGCACGTGGGGCTTGAGCATGGCGGCGTTTTTGTTGCCCAGCGCAAATTCAATGCAGCGGTACTGCGCGCTTTGAAAACCGCTGGAGTTGGCCAGGTAGGGACGCAGCGCGCTGTACTCGGGCGGCGTCATGGTGGCCAGCACATCCCATGCGCTGACCAGCTGCGCCATGATGCGGCTCACGCGCGCCATCATTTTGAAGGCCAAGCTGGCTTCGCCTGCTTGCAGCGCGTGCATGGCCGCAGCCAGCTCGTGCAGCATGAGCTTCATCCACAACTCGCTGGTTTGGTGCTGCACGATGAACAGCATTTCATCGTGTACGGGCGACAGCGGCTGCTGCGCGCTCAGGAGCGCGTCCAACTGCAAGTAGTCGCCGTAGGTCATGTCTTGGGCGAAGTCGAGTTTGGCACCTTCGCGTGTCACGATGTCTTGCGGGGTGCTCATGTGACCGCTTGTGCTTGGTTGAACTCGGGGCGCAGCCACTCTTGACCTTGCAGCATGTGCACCATGTGTTCCACTGCGTCCCACACGTCTACAAAGCGGGTGTACAAGGGCGTAAAACCAAAGCGCAGCAAATCGGCCTCGCCGGTGGCCGCGCCCGCTCTAAAGTCGCCCACCACGCCACGCGCAATCAGCGCTTGCATCATGGCGTAGCCGCCGGTGCTGGCCGCCAAACTCACTTGCGAGCCGCGCTTGGCGTGCTCGATAGGGGTGACGTTGTGCAGACCAAAAGTGGTGCAGCGGGCTTCGCACAGCGCCATGAACAGGTCTGTCAAAGCCAACGACTTGGCACGTATGGCGGCCATACCACCCACCGCTTTGGCTTGCTCGTAGACATCTAGGCCACAGCGCATGGCCGCCATGGCCAGCATGGACTGGGTGCCGCACAGGTACTGGTCTATGCCCACTTGTGGCACGTAGGCGGCGTCAAACGCAAACGGCTGGGCGTGGCCCCACCAACCACTGAGTGGCTGGTGCGTGGCACTGACCACGCGCGGGTTGGCCCACACAAACGCAGGTGCGCCAGGGCCGCCGTTGAGGTATTTGTAGCCGCAGCCTACGGCGTAGTCGGCGTTGGCTGCACGCAGGTCCACTGGCACTGCTCCAGCGCTGTGCGCCAAGTCCCACACGGTGAGTGCGCCCACGGCGTGCGCGGCTTGCGTGAGCGCGGTCATGTCGTACATGGCACCGGTGCGGTAATTCACGTGGGTGAGCATGAGCACGGCCACGTCGCTGGTGAGCGCGCCAACCATGTCCTGCGCATCGGCCAACTCCAAGCGCAGGTCGTACTGCTTGCACACCGACTGCGCGATGTACAAATCGGTGGGGAAGTTGCTGGCTTCGCTGAGCAACACGCGCTTGCTGGGCTGCTGCTGGCGCGCCAGCTCGGCGGCTGCGCACAGCACCTTGTACAAATTTACGCTGGTGGTGTCCGTCACCACCAGCTCACCTGGGCCCGCACCCACCAGCGGCGCGAGCTGGTTGCCCAGCTGCTGCGGCAGCTTGAACCAGCCGGCCTTGTTCCAGCTTTGGATGAGGTCCTGCCCCCACTCTTGTCTGACCACTGTGGCTACCGCAGCTGCGGTGGCTTTGGGCAATGCGCCCAGCGAGTTGCCGTCCAAGTAAATGGTGGGCTTGGCGCCACTGGGCAGCTCAAACAGGTCGCGCAAGTGGCGTAGGGTATCGGCTTGGTCTAGCGCCAGGCAGGCGTCGCGGGTGATGTCGGTCATAAGTGGTGCGGTGTGTGACGTTCTAGATGTGGGAGTTGAGGTTGTCGGTTTAGAGCGGCAACAGGCCTTGCTAGACCAAGACCCTGAGCACCGCGCGCACAGGTGAGGCGTCGCAGTCGGTGAGCTTGAGGGGCAAGGCAATGAGTTCGTAGTCGCCTGCCGGGGCGTCGTCTAGCACCAGGATTTCCAGTACACGCAAGTTCATCGCAAACACCGTGTTGTGGCTGGGCAGGTCTTGGCTGGTAGATGGGTCTAGGCTGGGTGTGTCTATGCCAATGAGGCACATGTGCGGGCAGGCTTGCGCTAGGGCGTGCAGTGTGGCGGGCGCCACCGCGGTGAAGCTGCTCCACGACTGACTGGCCCTGGCCGAAGTTTTGAGCAGTACACGCGCGGGCAGCTTGTGCAAGGCGTGCGCCACGTGCTCTGGCTGCACCAAACCCTCACTCGCGGTGCAATCGATCACGCGGCAAGGCCCCAGATACGGCTCTAAAGCCAGGGTGCCCACCGCTGCCCCACCAGCGCGGTAGTGCATGGGTGCGTCAGCGTGCGCACCCGTGTGCGGCGACATGCGAATGGCGTGTACGTTGACCGGACAGTTGGGGCCGTGGTCAAAGTGCACCACTTGTTGGTAGCTTGTGTCGCCCGGAAATACAGGCGCGTCGGCGTTGATGGCGGGGGAAATGTCCCAAAGCGTTTGCATAGCGGTGGAAGGTATCACCGCGTATTGCGCTGTGGTGTCGCTTATTTCCAACGAGCGCAAGATAGCCCCAGCCCTCGAGGCAGATTGGCCAGCGATCGTGGCTTTAGGCTAAAATATGGGGCTAGATTGAGCGCACGTATCGCGCCAAACAACGCGCCACACCTCATTTTTGGAGCTGCACATGTCCGGTAATTCTCACGATCACAACGCACAACACACCGAGCACGAAGAAGACATCGTCGAAGGCATTGTGCACAAGATGCCCGTGGTGTTACCTATTGCAGGCGCGATTTTGATGTTCTTACTGGCTTTCATTGCCGTGTTCATGGCCTGAAGCCACGCGCTCACTGCATGGGTGCAAAGCCCGTGCATGCCGTGCTAACCAACAGTACGCGCCAACAACCAGCACCAATGTGCTGGTTTTTTTTGCCCGAAAACTGACCCGATTGGCCTATTTGAAATGGAATGCGGTGAGGTGCTGTGCGATGCACGGCGCCGCGGGAGGCCGTTTTGCAAATGGCGGTGCCTGATCCGGCAACGCGCCAGACCCCAATTTGCGGGGCACGCTGCGCAGCATTCGGTAATGCGAAAACGTGAGTTTCACACTTGCCAATTGCATTCACCCCCGTACATCGCGACCATAGCGACCTTGTGAACGCAGGCTCCGCCAGATGCGCATAGACGCGCTGCGAGTCGGTTTGTTTCATCGCACCACACCACATCGACTGCCTATGAGCGAGCCCATCGACATCAATGACGCAACCACGCTGAAGCACCTGCACTGCTGGATTGGCAGCACAGACCCAACGCACGTTGCCACTGTCCGCATGAACGACATGGCAGGCGCGCGCGCTGGCACAGCAACGCCTTCAAATACCGCTTGGGCGACGTGCCCTGTCTGTGTTTAGCTCGGCGGCCATTGCGGGGCTAGGCGTAACAGGTGCAATTTGAGCGCCATCGCACTGGCTTTCAACACCCCCTCATCACTCTTTCACTTCTTTAAACCCCCGCACGCCGTGCAACATGTCACGGCGCGCACCTCCTTGCAACACGCTTTGATACAACCCGTATGACCACCGCCCAGAACGCACTCACCAACGCGTGCAGTTTTTTGTTTGTACCCGCCAACCACCTTGAGCCCTTGCTCAAGGCCGTCAGCAGCAGCGCGCACGCGGTGATTGCCGACTTGGAAGATGCCGTCGCACCGCAAGACAAGTCCGAGGCTAGGCGACAACTGACCGAGGCCTACGCCACCCTCAACTCGGCAGCGCGCGCGCGCCTGTTGGTGCGCATCAACGCGGCAGACACGCCGTGGCACGACGATGACCTGATTGCGATGCGCCAATTGGTACGCCAAGGCCTTGCTGGTGTGGTGATACCCAAAGCCGAGTCTGCCGCCCAGATCGCACACGTTGCGGCGTTACTCAACGAGGGCAAGCGCAGCGCCCATCCTGCCTGCGCATTGGTGCCCTTGATTTCATCCGCCCAAGGACTGGGCGCAATCGAGGAGATTGCCGCTAGCCCGGGCGTGCTGCGTTTGGCCTTTGGCCACCTTGATTTGCAAGCCGACATGGGCATGCACTGCGATGCAGAGGAAACCGAGTTGCTGCCCGCGCGGCTGGCCATGGTGGCTGCGTCACGCCGAGCACAGCTCGCACCGCCCATTGATGGCGTCACGGTGGCCCTTCAAGACGCCACGCGCTTGATGGCCGATACGGCGCGCAGCCGTCGCTTTGGCTTTGGCGGCAAGCTGTGCATACACCCCGCGCAGCTGCCCTGCGTCGCCTCGGTATTTGCACCGTCCAGCGCCGACATTCAATGGGCACGCAGCGTGCTGGCCGCTCAAACCAAAGCCAAAGGTGGCACCTTCAGCCTTGGCGGGCGCATGGTCGACGCGCCCGTGGTGCGCCTTGCCCAGCAAACGCTGCAACGCGCCACCATCGCCAGCGGGCGTTCGTGATGGGGCCACAGCTGCATTTCCGGCAGTTTTGGCTGTTCGGACAATGTGCCGGCGTCGCGCAGTTCAGCGCAGCTAGAGGGACTTAACGACTTAAGGAGTTAATGGCTTGTGGACTGACGGGCTGAAAAGCACTTGATGACACTCGAAGACACTCAAGAACAGTCAAGGGCACACAGTGGCGCGTCTGCGCGTAGCTAGCGCTCACAGGATAGTGGGCCTGCACGCGCCCGCCAGTGGCGTCATCGGCCCTGGGCACCGGCCCCATACACACGCTTGTCATAATGTTATGCATGTTTTGCATGTAACCACGATGTAACTGCGTGCTGCGCTCCCTAAAATGAAACGCACAGTCGCCGAACGCGACGCATCAGCCCACTGGCGCTGGCACACCTACCCCCATGTGCTTGAGCCGCGTTGGTTGCAGCCGCCCATACCTGGGCAGCCTCCTACCCATTGTTGTCAGTGAACAAACAACGCCCACTTCGCGCGCGCGTGCGGCTTTAGGTGTTGCGCTGTTTGTTTATTTTGGAGTTTTGCATGGCCACGCCTACCGTCAACATCAACGCCCCCGCTCACGTCAAACACGCCAAGCTGCTCGCTTGGGTCCAAGACATGGCCAACCTCACACAGCCCGCACACGTGCATTGGTGTGACGGCAGCCAGGCCGAATACGACACCTTGTGCGACCAAATGGTGGCCAGCGGCACCATGAAGCGCTTGAACCCTGCCAAGCGCGCCAACTCATTTTTGGCTTGCTCAGACCCCTCTGACGTGGCGCGCGTGGAAGACCGCACCTTCATTTGCTCGGACGCCAAAGAAGACGCTGGCCCGACCAACAATTGGATGGACCCCGGCGACATGCGCGCCACGCTCAACCCCTTGTTTGCAGGCTCCATGGCCGGACGCACGCTGTACGTGGTGCCGTTTTCCATGGGTCCATTGGGCTCGCCCATTGCACACATTGGTATTGAGCTGTCCGACAGCGCCTACGTTGCGGTCAACATGCGCCTCATGACCCGCATGGGCAAGGCCGTGTTGGACGTGTTGGGCACGGACGGCGAGTTTGTGCCGTGCATGCACACCGTGGGTGCGCCACTGCAAGCCGGTCAGGCCGATGTGCCATGGCCTTGCAACCCCACGACCAAGTACATCGTGCATTTCCCCAAGACCCGCGAGATTTGGTCCTACGGCTCTGGCTACGGCGGCAACGCGCTGCTGGGCAAAAAGTGCTTTGCACTGCGCATCGCCTCCACCATGGGCCAAGCCCAAGGCTGGTTGGCCGAGCACATGCTGATTTTGGGCGTGACCAACCCACAAGGCAAAAAATACCACGTGGCAGCAGCTTTCCCCAGCGCGTGCGGCAAGACCAACTTCGCCATGCTGATTCCACCGGCAGGCTTTGAGGGCTGGAGCGTGACCACCATTGGTGACGACATCGCTTGGATCAAGCCCGATGCCCAAGGCCGCTTGCGCGCCATCAATCCAGAAGCGGGTTACTTTGGCGTGGCACCAGGCACCAACATGCAAACCAACCCCAACTGCATGAAGAGCTTGGACCGCGACACCATCTTCACCAACGTCGCGCTCACCGATGACGGCGACGTGTGGTGGGAGGGCATGGGCCCTGCGCCCGAGCACGCCATCGACTGGCAAGGCAAGGACTGGACGCCTGCCATTGCAGCCGAAACCGGCGCCAAAGCCGCCCACCCCAATGCCCGCTTCACCGTAGCGGCGACCAACAACCCCGCGCTGGATCCGGCTTGGGACGACCCACAGGGTGTGGCCATTGACGCCTTCATTTTTGGTGGCCGCCGCTCCACCACCGTGCCGCTGGTCACCGAGGCGCGCAACTGGACCGAGGGCGTGTACATGGCTGCGACCATGGGCTCAGAAACCACCGCTGCCGCCTTTGGCGCGCAAGGCGTGGTGCGCCGCGACCCCTTCGCCATGCTGCCGTTCGCCGGCTACAACATGAGCGACTACTTCCAGCACTGGCTCAACATGGGCGAGACCCTGGGCAAGACAGGCGCGACACTGCCCAAGATCTTCACAACCAACTGGTTCCGCAAAGGCGACGACGGCAAGTTCGTGTGGCCTGGCTTTGGCGAAAACATGCGCGTGCTCAAGTGGATGATCGATCGCATTGAAGGCCAAGCCAACGGCGTCGAGCACATGGCTGGCGTGACACCCAGCTACGGCGACTTGAACTGGAACGGCTTGGACTTCAGCAGCCAACAGTTTGACGCGGTGACCAGCATAGACAACCAAGCCTGGCGCGACGAGCTGGACTTGCACCAAGAGTTGTTCGACAAGCTGGCCCACCACCTGCCCAAGGCACTGTTGGACACCAAGGCCGCTTGGACCGCCAAGCTGTAAACAACGGCGCACAAAAAAGCCGCCTAAGCT
>JANREF010000025.1:0-6505 GCA_030726195.1 Burkholderiaceae bacterium
GCAGGTTGTGGCCTTCACCGCCGATGTATGAGATCACCTCAAAACCGTTGGTCAGGCGCACTTTGGCAACCTTACGCAAAGCGGAGTTAGGCTTCTTAGGAGTGGTTGTGTACACACGGGTACACACACCGCGCCGCTGTGGGCAATTTTCCATCGCGGGGCTTTTGGACTTGATCTTTTCGACCGTCCGCCCGTGACGCACGAGTTGGTTGATAGTTGGCATGAAACGTCCCTAAACGTCAAAAATTCAAAAAACACAAACTGTTCGAGATGCAAACACGAACAGGCGCTCCTCGCATAACTGCGAAAAGCCCATGACTATAGCACCAAAGCGCACAGCGATGCAAACTCGGGGCGTCAGCCTATGAAATATTGGTGATTGGTGGCTTGAAAGCGCCGTTAATCGCCCTGAAGCGTTACTCGGCCCACAGCAACAAGCTGTCCCACACGCGCCCCACAAAGCCAGCTTGCGCAACGGGTGCCAGCACCTGCAATGGGTAGCTGCCCAGCGCCGTGCCATCCTTCAAGCTCAGCGTGAGCGTGCCCACTTGCTGACCCACGGCCAAGGGCGCCATGAGTGGCTCATCCAGCGTGGTTGAGACCTGCACATCCGCACGCGCGCCGCGCGGCACAGCGACCACGACCCCCGCAGGCACACCGACTTGGGCGATTGTTTGTACGCCTTTCCACACCTTGGGCTCGACCACAGACTTACCCGGCTCAGTGATGCGCACCGCCTCAAAGCTGGTGTAACCCCAGTTCAAGAGTTTTTGACTTTCGGTCGCGCGCGACGAGGCGCTGTCTGCACCCAGCAACACCGACAACAAGCGCCTCTGACCGCCGCCGCCCAAGCCAGTCACGGGTCGGCTAGCGGTCGCGACCAAACAGTAGCCCGCCGCACTGGTATGGCCGGTTTTCAGGCCGTCCACGCTGGGGTCACGGAACAACAGCAAATTGCGGTTGGTGTCGTTGGCAGCGGGCGTACCAGGGTAGCGGTAGTGCTTGATCGCGTACAGCGGCACGTATTCTGGAAAGTCACGCATCAGGCGCGTGGCCAGCGTGGCCAAGTCGCGGGCCGTGGTGGTGTGCCCATCCGCCGTGAGACCCTCTGGGTTGCGGTAACCCGTGTTGTTCATACCCAAGGCCTTGGCCTGTGCATTCATCATGGCCACGAACTGCTCGACTGAGCCACCCAGCCCCTCGGCCAACACCGTGGTGGCGTCGTTGCCCGATTGCACAATCATGCCTTTGAGTAGGTCCAACACCGGCACTTGCATACCCGGCTCCACAAACATACGCGAGCCAGGCATGCGCCACGCACGCTCACTCACAGTAAAGGTTTGCTCGAGCGTGATTTGCTTTTTCTTGAGTGCTTCAAACACCACATAAGCCGACATCAACTTCGTCAGCGACGCAGGCTCAACCGGCTCGTCACTGATGTGTTCGGCCAGTACTTGGCCACTCGTGATGTCCATCAACAAATAGGCACGCGCCGCAACTGGCGGCGGCGCCATGACAGCAGCTTGCGCAGGCACAGCCGCAGCGCCCAACAAGGCCGCCGCACACACACAAACAGCACCTAGGCGGCGCACGACATGAGGAAAAACCAAAAGGAACATCAAAACCTACACAGTGAGTGATTGCAAAAAATAAACGTCTGCGGCTTGGCGCTTAACGCGCGAGGGCTTCAGGTGCGCGCACGTGGCGCGACACCAATGACTTTAACAATGGCAGTTGACCATGAAAGAAATGCTCCACCGCAGGCACCACGGTCACGGGCAATCGCTGCGGTCTCGCCCAATCCATGACGGCAGCCAGCGGCACGGTATCGTCGGCCTCACCGTGCACCACCAGCACACGGTCGTGCCATGGTGCAGGCACATCGGGCACCACAAAGCGGCTGGCGGCAACACCCACCAGAACAGCATGCTGCACATCGCGGCCTTGGGCGTGACAGCTTGTCAAGGCGCTGGCAACCACAAAGCCACCAAATGAGAAGCCAGACAAACACAGCGGCCCGTTCGGCGCGACGGCCTCCAGCACCGCCAACAAGTCGGCCAACTCACCTACGCCGTTGTCATGCGTGCCTGCACTACCCTCTACCCCTCGGAAATTGAAGCGCACAACCTCCCAGCCTTGCTGCACATAGGCGCGCGCCAGCGTTTGCACAACCTTGTTGTGCATGGTGCCGCCAAACAACGGGTGGGGGTGGGCAATCACCACGGTACCCGAGACCTGCCCTGGCGCTACAACGGGTTTGTCCCGAGCGAGCGCCAATACGCCAGCGGGGCCCTCTATTTCAAAACGCTCGGTGTGTGCGTTCATCGGCCGACGTCGTCCGGCAAGGTCAACCGCTGAACCACTTGGCCACCCGCCAAATGGGTGTCCACAATTTCATCGATGTCTGCGTTGTCTACAAAGGTGTACCAAACGCCCTCTGGGTAGACCACCGCCACGGGGCCACCTGCACAGCGGTCTAAACAACCGGCCTTGTTCACCCGCACGTGACCTTTGCCATTCAAGCCCTTGTCCTTGACCTGCGCTTTGCAGCGGTCAAAGCCTTGTTGCGCGCCCAGGCTGGCGCAACACGCGTCGCCGTTGCTGCGCTGATTCAAGCAAAAGAATATGTGGCGCTCGTAATACGGCTGCGCCGCCGCTGGCGTGGTGTGGGGTGTTTGTTCGCTCATGGTCCCAATTGTAGAGAAGGCTGCGTACCGCAGCGCTGACACAAGCCTTTGTGTTGTGGGTGGAATGCGGTTGGCAGCATGTTCAGCGGCGCGCCACAACCCGCACGCTGGCATAGCCCAACACCACAAACGGCCACAGCCAACCCAGCCACTGCGATGCACCATGAAAGCGAATGAACTGCCCCGCCTCCCATATTTGCAGCGACTGGTCTAAATAGGCGCTGGGTCCGGTGCTGTTGAGCAGCCACAGCATGGCCACCACGCAAGCGACCAACAACACCAACAGCGCCGTGCGCGTGAGGCGCAGCGCCAACACGCACAGACCAGCGACCAACGCCAGCGACCACCACATGTTGGGACGCCACCAGTCGAGTGCATGGTCTGGCCCGTAGGTGAGTGCGCCAGACACACAGCCTGCCAATGCCGCCATACCCCATACCGCCACCATGGCCCAGGCGCGCACACGGCTACTGCGGCAAGCCGCGCATGCCAACACACACGGCGCAGACACGGCCAAAGCCATGGTCAACACTTCACCCGCCGCCGTCATTACAGGCAACTCAGCCGACGCCCAAGCGGCCAAGGCCGCCAGTGGCTCGCTCAACCAAATGGGTGCGGCCCATGACGCGAAGTCATGTGCACCCAAGTGCGCACGGATGTGGCCCAAGCCAAACGGCACCGCACTGGGGTACAAAGCAGCCAGCGGCCACAACGCCAGCAAGATCACGTCCACTTTGGCGCCGGGCACCAGCCAAGTCTGACGCCAGCGGTCCCACCGGTCAATCCAAGACGCCTGCACAACGCCTGCAGCCAAGGCGCTGCCCATCAAACCACCGGCGGTGTTGAGAAACCAGTCCACGTTGGAGGGAATGCGCCCAGGCAAGTAGGACTGCACCCACTCAAGATGCAGCGACAACAGGCTGCACACCAAGCCGCCCAGCAGCAGCGCGCCCAAACGTCCGCCCGAGCGCCATACGGCAAACGAAACCAAGAAACCCAAGGGGGCATAGCCCACGGCGTTGGCGATGACGTCGAACCACGTCCAGTATTGGGGCAGTGGCGAGGTGAGCAGCTCGGCCAGCCCTACCCCGGGGCCAGACCAGCCCGCAAACGGATAGAGCGAGGCGTAGCTGATGAGCGCAGCAAAAGCCCAAGCCAGCATGGCCGCCATGGACTGGGAGCGCACAGCCGGTGTAGGGATGACGCCACTCATGAACAGTTGGTGCTGGCTGTGGCGCGCGCCTCAGCCTAGCAGCCAATTAGAAGGGCTTCACAACCACCAGGATCACTGCGACCAGCAGCAACACCACTGGCACTTCGTTGAACCAGCGAAACCACACATGACTGCGCGCCACGGTGCCCGCCTCGAACTTGCGCAACAAACTGCCGCAGGCGTGGTGGTAGCCCAGCACCAACACCAGCACCAATATCTTGGCGTGCATCCAACCGTTGCCCGGGCCTTTGCCGATGCCATAGTGCAGCCACAACATCAAACCGAAGGCAATCGCTGGGATGGCCAACAAGGTGGTGAAACGCAGGAGCTTGCGCGCCATCAGCAGCAATCGGTCGCGCTCGGCGTCGCTGCCTGCAGGCACCATGGCCAAGTTCACATAAATGCGCGGCAAGTAAAACAAACCAGCAAACCAGCTGGCCACGAAAACGATATGAAGTGATTTGATCCAAAGCATGGGCCAAGTGTATGGCTTGCAGCGCCCACATGTGCATAGGCCCCACAAATACCCGGGCAAAAAAAAGCCCGGACTGTTGCCGGGCTAGAAAGCCTTTTTGCTGTCACACATCAAGGCTCCCGCTCAGGGAGGAAAAGCGGGGAGCGCCGTCTTTCGACAGCACCCGCATATATATTACCCCTGCAAGCCTTTGCCAGCCTCATTGTGAGGTGGTTTTGGCCCGCAACCAAGGGACATCCCTGATGGCAGGTGTTGCCCCAGCCCAACAATCCAGACGCACGGGCGTTGCCTCACCTTGTCGCATAGGCCCCGGGCAAACGCCAGATATTTTGTCAAAATAGACCTCATGACCATCAACCCCACCAGCGCCTACCCGGCCAACCGTCCCCGCCGCTTGCGCCGCGATAGCTTCACACGCCGTTTGGTGCGCGAGCACAACCTGAGCGTCGACGACCTCATTTACCCCGTATTTGTTCTAGAAGGCAGCCAACGGCGTGAAGCCGTCGCCTCCATGCCCGGCGTGGAGCGCCTAAGCCTAGACTTGCTGCTTGAGGTCGCGGGCGACTGCGTCGCGCTTGGCATCCCCGTCATGGCGCTGTTTCCAGTGGTGGACCAGTCACTCAAAACGCCCAGCGGCGACGAAGCGTTCAACCCGTCTGGGCTTATCCCCACTGTGGTGCGCGCGCTCAAGGCCGCCTACCCCGAGCTGGGCATCATGACCGATGTGGCCCTGGACCCTTACACCAGCCACGGCCAAGACGGCCTGCTGGACGAGCACAACTACATCATCAACGATGCGACGGTTGAAATTTTGGTCAAGCAAGCCCTCGCGCAGGCCGACGCAGGCGTTGATATCGTAGCCCCCAGCGACATGATGGATGGGCGCATCGGCGCCATACGTGATGCGCTAGAGCGGGCTGGCCACATCCACACGCGCATCATGGCCTACAGTGCCAAATACGCCTCTGCGTTTTACGGCCCCTTTCGCGACGCGGTGGGCTCTGCGGCCAATTTGGGCAAAGCCGATAAAAAGGTCTATCAAATGGACCCTGGCAATACCAACGAGGCGCTGCGCGAGGTGGCGCTGGACATTGCCGAGGGCGCAGACATGGTGATGGTCAAGCCTGGTATGCCGTACTTGGACGTGGTTCGCCGCGTGAAGGATGAGTTTGGCGTGCCCACCTTCGCCTACCAAGTCAGTGGCGAGTACGCCATGCTCAAGGCCGCCGCTGCCAACGGCTGGCTGGACCACGACGCCGTGATGATGGAGGCCTTGCTCGCTTTCAAGCGCGCCGGCGCAGACGGCATATTGACCTACTTTGCACGCGACGCCGCCCGTTTGCTGCGCGGCTAACTCTTCGGGACACCACATGAACGCCACCACCTCCCCCAAAGTCATGCTCATCACCGGTGGCGGGCGCGGCATTGGCGCTGCCACCGCCAAGCTGGCCGCCAGCCAAGGCTATGCCGTTGTGGTGAATTACCACAGCCAGCAAGCACCTGCCCAGCAAGTGGTGGACGACATTGTCAGCACAGGCGGGCAAGCCATTTGCGTGCAAGCCGACGTGAGCGAGGAGGCGGGAGTGATGACGCTGTTTGAGGCGGTCGATGCGCACTTTGGCCGCTTAGACGTGCTGGTGAACAACGCCGGTGTTGTCGACAAACCCGCGCGCGTACAAGACATGACACAGGCGCGCTTGATGCGCATGTTCACCACCAATACCATCAGCGCATTTTTGTGCTGCCGCGAAGCGGTCAAACGCATGAGTACAGCGCTGGGCAAGGATGGCGGCTCGATTGTGAACGTCTCCAGCGCGGCGTCTAGGCTGGGCAGCGCCAACCAATACGTCGACTACGCCGCCAGCAAAGGTGCCATGGACGTGCTCACACACGGCTTGGCGCAAGAGGTGGCTGCAGTGGGCATACGCGTGAATGCGGTGCGCCCTGGCCTGATAGACACCGACATCCACGCCTCGGGCGGCTTGCCCAACCGTGTGAACGATTTGGCCGCCAGCGTGCCCATGGGGCGCGGGGGCAGTGCAGACGAAGTGGCGCAAGCCATTGTGTGGCTCGCGTCTGAACAAGCCAGCTACACCAGCATGTCTATGCTTGAAGTCTCGGGTGGGCGCT
>JANREF010000025.1:6605-9139 GCA_030726195.1 Burkholderiaceae bacterium
AAACCTTGCTTGACAGGCGTAGATCAATAGGCATTTGTCGTTGACAATTGGTGCATGGATTTCAAGCCACTCATCACACTCATCGCGATCGTCAACCCTTTGGCGATTGTTCCGTTTTTCATGCATTACACGGCGGGATTCAACCGCACGCAAATCAGGCGCACCATACAAGTGGCCTCGCTTACCAGCTTTGCTGTGATCGCCATTTGTGCTTTGTTTGGCTTGGCTATCCTGAGCTTTTTCGGTATCTCACTGGCGAGCTTTCAAGTTGGCGGCGGTTTGCTGATGCTCACCTCGGCCTTGTCCATGATCAATGCCCGCGCCGCCGAAGCTGCCGCGCACGACGAAGATGTGGACGCCATCAACGACGCCGCAGCGCATGCTGATCACAGCCGCCACTCGGTTGCCGTCGTACCACTGACCATTCCCTTGCTCACTGGGCCAGCCACCATGTCCACCGTGGTGATTTACGCAGACCAAGCCCAAAGCTTTTGGCAACACGCCGCGCTGCTGGGCTATGGCGTGGTGATTGCCGCGCTCACTTTTGTGTGTTTTTCAATGGCGCCGGCCATATCCCGAGTGCTTGGTAAAACCGGCATCAACGTCATGACCCGGCTCATGGGCCTGATTCTGGCGGCCTTATCGGTTGAAGTGATCGCCAAAGGCTTGCAGCAACTCTTTCCTGTCCTGGCTGGCTGAGCGGCGCGCACACCATGGCCAAAGACAAGTCTATTTACGTATGTGCCGAATGCGGCGGCACCAGCAGCAAGTGGCTGGGCAAATGCCCGGACTGCAACGCATGGAACAGCCTGCAAGAGTCGGTACCGGAGCTGAGCACCAGCGGCGGCGGTAAAAACCGTTTCCAAGGCTTGGCCGCACCACAAGCCGTGGCCAATTTGGCAGATATCGAGGCGCGCGACTTTGCCCGCTTGCCCACCACCATAGACGAGCTGGACCGCGTCTTGGGAGGCGGCTTGGTGGACGGTGGTGTCACCCTCATTGGCGGCGACCCCGGCATAGGCAAATCGACCTTGCTGCTGCAGGCCCTGCACACCCTCAGCCTACAAGTGCCAACGCTGTATGTCAGCGGCGAAGAGTCGGGTGCGCAAGTGGCCATGCGCGCGCGCAGGCTTGGCTTGGACCACACGCAAGTGCGCGTGCTGGCTGAAATATCACTAGAGCGCATCATCGCCACGGTCAACGCGGAAAAGCCGCAGGTGTGTGTGATCGACTCGATTCAAACCGTGTACTCCGAAGCCCTCACCTCTGCGCCGGGCTCGGTTGCACAAGTGCGCGAATGCGCCGCCCACCTGACGCGCTTGGCCAAAGCCACAGGGGTTGCGGTGATTTTGGTGGGTCATGTCACCAAAGAGGGCACACTGGCCGGGCCACGTGTGCTGGAGCACATGGTGGACACCGTGCTGTACTTTGAAGGCGACACCCACTCCAGCTTCCGACTGATTCGCGCCATCAAAAACCGCTTTGGCGCGGTCAATGAAATTGGCGTGTTTGCCATGACCGAGCGCGGGCTCAAAGGCGTTGCCAACCCCAGCGCCATCTTTCTGAACCAGCACCCACAGCCTGTGCCAGGATCGTGCGTACTGGTCACGCTGGAGGGCAGCCGTCCGCTGCTGGTCGAGATTCAAGCGCTGGTGGACAGTGGCGGACCAAGCCCCAGACGGCTGAGCGTGGGCCTGGAACGCGACCGACTTGCCATGCTGCTGGCCGTGTTGCACCGCCATGCCGGCGTGTCGTGTGCGGACCAGGACGTATTCGTCAACGCCGTAGGCGGCGTGCGCATCAGTGAGCCTGCAGCCGACCTAGCCGTGTTACTCGCCATACAAAGCAGCCTGCGCGCCAAGCCGCTGCCCAAAGGGTTTGTGGCCTTTGGCGAGGTCGGGCTGGCGGGCGAAATTCGCCCTGCACCGCGCGGTCAGGAGCGCTTGCGAGAAGCCGCCAAGCTGGGCTTCGAACTGGCCATCGTGCCCAAAGCCAACGCGCCCAAGAAAAACGATCCCGCATTCAAAGGCCTCACCATTCATGCCGTGGACCGCGTGGAAGAAGCCCTCACGTGGGTGCGCACGCTGTAGGTGCGCCAACCTCGCTACACTTATTGCGAACATGAGCGCGAAAACAGTACCCCCACCACAACACGTGGCCTTCATCATGGACGGCAACGGCCGATGGGCCAAGCAACGCCTGCTGCCCAGAGTCGCTGGGCATGCCAAAGGTGCGGCACAGGTGCGCCAACTCATCAAGAACTGCGCCAAGCGCGGCATACGCTACGTCACCGTGTACGCGTTCAGCACCGAGAATTGGGCCAGGCCCAGTGACGAGGTCAATGCGCTGATGGGTTTGTTTTTGAAATACCTCAACAGCGAGGTTGACGAGATGCGCACCAACGGCGTGCGCCTGCGGGTGCTGGGTGATACCAGCGCGTTCTCGCAACCCATTCAAGACGCCATTGCGCAAGCGCAGCACAGCACCGCACACAACGACGCGCTGCACCTCAACGTGGCCGCCAACTATGGCGG
>JANREF010000025.1:9239-11128 GCA_030726195.1 Burkholderiaceae bacterium
CGCTCATGCCCAACGAGCGTCATAAATTCTTACTCATGTTGTGCGCGCACGCGCCCCAAGGACTGTCATGACTGCTATGCCCCCTTCAATGGAAGACCGCGACGGAAAAATCTGGATGGACGGCACCATGGTCGATTGGCGTGACGCCAAAATCCACGTGCTCACACACACGCTGCACTACGGCTGCGGCGCCTTCGAAGGCGTGCGCGCCTACCAAACCGACAAAGGCGCGGCCATCTTCCGCTTGCAAGAGCACACCGAGCGCTTGTTCAACAGCGCCAAAATCTTGCGCATGAACATTCCGTTCACCCAAGAGCAAGTCAATCAAGCCCAACTCGATGTCGTGCGCGAAAACAAACTGGACAGCGCCTACATCCGCCCACTCACTTGGATTGGCTCTAAAAAACTCGGCGTATCCCCCAAAGGCAACACGATTCACCTGATGGTGGCCGCTTGGTTATGGGGCGCCTACTTGGGCGAAGAAGGCATGAAGCGCGGCATCCGCGTGAAAACCAGCAGCTTCACACGCCACCACGTCAACATCACCATGACACAGGCCAAAGCGGTGAGCAACTACACCAACAGCATTTTGGCCAACATGGAAGCCACCGAAGACGGCTACGACGAGGCCTTGTTGCTAGACGCATCTGGCTTCGTCTCAGAGGGCGCGGGTGAGAACTTGTTCATCATCAAAAACGGTGTGATTTACACACCCGACTTGTCCGCCGGTGCTCTGAACGGCATCACACGCAACACGGTGTTCCACATTGCCAAGGACCTAGGTTTAGAAATCGTTCAAAAGCGCATCACACGCGACGAGGTGTACATCGCTGACGAAGCCTTCTTCACCGGAACCGCCGCTGAAGTCACACCCGTGCGTGAACTCGACCGTATTGAAATTGGCGCTGGCAGCCGCGGGCCCATCACAGAAAAAATTCAAACGGCGTTCTTCGACATCGTCAATGGACGCAACCCCAAGTACGCACACTGGCTCACCTTGGTGTAAGCCACACCGACGCACACGCAACACCTGATTGAGCACCATGTCCAACAACACCGTAGAGCTGGCCGCCAGCGACCTCAACCAACACGGCGGCGTGTTTTGCCCCAACCCAGCCGCCCACATGGACTTGTGGAACAGCCACCCCAAGGTGTACTTGGACGTTGCCAAAACAGGCGAGGCGAAATGCCCATACTGCGGCACAGCATACAAACTGCGCGCGGGCGAGCAGGTTGCACACGGGCACTGAACAAAAAACCTCTCAAGCGCTGGCAACGCTTGATACCGTCACCGTGATTGTGGTGACGTACCAAAGCGCGCATTGCATTGAGAGCTTGGCCACATCACTCGCGCAGCTCCCGCACGTGGTCGTCGTGGATAACGCCAGCACCGACGGCACGGCCAGCGCCTTACAACGGCTCATGCCCAACGCCACCTTGCTGCGCAACGACGCCAACATTGGCTTTGGCCGCGCCAACAACAAAGGCTTAGAGGCCGCGCAAACGCCCTACGCTTTGCTGCTCAACCCCGATTGCGAGATTGACGCACAAGCCATTGCGGCCCTGGTCGATAGTGCGCAGCGCTGGCCCACGGCCGCCATGATTGCACCCCAAATTCTCACGCCATCTGGCAAACCAGAACTCAACTACCGCTGGCCGAGCACACACTGGTCAAGCACAGGGCCGGGCGCGACAGCGGACTGCTGCGTTGGCTTCCTATGCGGCGCGGCGATATTACTCAACCTCGACAACATGCACAACGTCGGCGGCTTCGACCCCGATTTTTTTCTGTACTACGAAGACGACGATCTGTGCTGTCGCACCTTTGCTGCGCACAAACCCATGATGCTCATACCCAGCATCACGGTCACGCACCGCTCACGCGGCTC
>JANREF010000026.1 GCA_030726195.1 Burkholderiaceae bacterium
CACAACGAAGACACCATAGAGCAATACCGCATGAGCGGCCTGCGCTTGGGGCGTTTGCTGTACCAAGGCCGCTGGTTTGACCCGCAAGCCATCATGCTGCGCGAAACCGCCCAACGCTGGGTGGCCAGCGCCATCACCGGCGAGGTCACGCTGGAGCTGCGCCGTGGCAACGACTACACCATCTTGAACACCGAGTCGCCCAACCTAACCTATGCAGGCGAGCGCCTCACCATGGAGCGTGGCGAGTCCATGTTCACGCCGCGCGACCGCATTGGCCAGCTCACCATGCGCAACCTCGACATCGTGGACACCCGCGCCAAACTGGGCACTTACAGCCAAGCCGGCTTGCTCACCCACGGCGAAGGCATTGACATGCTCAAGCTGTCCGGCAACAAGTAAGTACCCAGTACCGCTGGCGGGCAAACGCGGGCAACACCACACACGGCTTGCTTCGGTGCCGCTACGGCGCGCTGACCCAAGCCGTTTTTTGTGCAATGGCCGCGCGCACAGCGGGCAACGCGGCCAACATGGCTGCACGCCCCGCCGCAATGGCTTGACGCCGTGCGGCAAAGTCGGCAGAGCCCACTTGGTTGAGCTGGGGCCTGACCACGACATCGGCGCCTGCAAGTTCATAGCCATTGATGCGCAAACCCATGATGGCAAAGGTTTGCAACATCACACCCAAGGTGTCCTTGGCAGGCGTGGCCGCCGGTGGACTAGAAATATCCACGCCCACAATCACCTGTGCACCCATTTGCTTGGCAAAGCTCACGGGCACAGGCGCAGCCACGCCGCCGTCCACATACTCTTGCCCGCCAATGGCCACCGGCATAAACACACCCGGTACGGCAGAAGAAGCCCGCACGGCCTCACCCGCATCGCCGCGCTGAAACAGCACAGGCGCGCCCGTGTCCAGCTGGGTGGCCAACACACCAACCGGAATGGGCATGGCCTGCAATGAGCGCGACTTCACTTGGGTGTTGATGAACTTGGCCAGCGCCGCGCCGCGCAACAAGCCACGGTTGCCCCAAGGCAGCATCCAGTCCGTCAGCGTGGTCTCGTCCAACGCCAAGGCAGCTTGCTCTAGATCGTTGCCCGACAGGCCGCTGGCGTACAACACGGCCGCCACGCTGCCTGCAGACGTTCCCGCCAGCAAATCAATTCGGATCCCGGCCTCATCCAACACCTGCAACACACCCACATGCGCAAAACCGCGCGCAGCCCCACCGCCCAAGGCCAAGCCCACCACTGGCAGTTTGGCCACTTTTAGGGGCTGCGCCACGGCCGCGGGTGGCTCAGGCTTGAGCACCGAACAAGCGGACAAGCTCACCGCGCACAACACCACGCCAACGCGCCAGCACCAGGCGCGCAAGCCATGGCCCCAGCCCCTCACGCGCGCGCCAACACCTGTCAAGCCGTCTGTACAAACGTCGCGACCTATTTCGCTACCGCGTTGACGACAGGCAGGACGTTGCGATCCATGTTGCGATTCAAGTTGGGATGGATATTGTGGAGATTGATTGTGAGCGTGCAACATAGGCCGCAGGGCCGCCAAAGCAGGTGTGTAGGTCATAACGGGCGAATCTTATGCCAGAAGCGTGCGGCCCACTCCACTAACACCACGCGTGTTTTGCATTACCATCAGGTCTTTGTAGTGACGTTTACGTAAACGTCAATCAAACGCCATGCCGATGTGCGGCCAAGCAGTCCACCGGCAACGCTGAAAACTGAAAACTGAAAACTGAAGACTGAAACCTAACAAGCGACCAGCAGGCCAACAGGCCAAGCGCTCAGCAACCACCGACTCAACACCAAGGAGAAACTCATGAACATCACAGGCAACGTATTCATCGTCACAGGCGGCGCTTCAGGCTTGGGCGAAGGCACGGCACGCATGCTGGCCGACAACGGCGCCAAGGTCTTGATTGCCGACATGCAAGTCGACAAAGGCCAAGCAGTGGCAAACGACATCGGTGGACAGTTCATCAAGTGCGACGTGAGCAACGAAGCCGATGCACAAGCCGCCGTAGACGCGGCCTGCGCCATGGGCGACCTGTTTGGTTTGGTGAATTGTGCAGGTATTGCCCCCGCACAAAAAACAGTGGGTAAAAACGGCGCGCACGATTTGGGCACATTTG
>JANREF010000027.1 GCA_030726195.1 Burkholderiaceae bacterium
AAGAAGTTCTTGCGCACGAATGCGCCGTCATTGGCCTTGAAGCCTTGGTAGTCGCCGTCCAAGGTCTCCATCATGATCTTGCGCAACGCGCCGTCTTTGTCCTTGGCCAGCAAAGCGTCCCAGTCGGAGCCCCACAGCAGCTTGATCACGTTCCAGCCCGAGCCGCGGAATTCGCCCTCTAGCTCTTGCACAATCTTGCCGTTGCCGCGTACTGGGCCGTCCAAACGCTGCAAGTTGCAGTTGATGACAAAAATCAGGTTGTCCAAGCCTTCGCGCGCGGCCAAGCCAATCGCGCCCAAGCTTTCTGGCTCGTCCATCTCGCCGTCGCCACAGAACACCCACACCTTGCGGTTTTCGGTGTTGGCAATGCCACGGGCGTGCAAGTACTTCAGGAAGCGCGCTTGGTAAATCGCCATCAATGGGCCCAGGCCCATGGATACGGTTGGGAACTGCCAAAACTCGGGCATGAGTTTGGGGTGCGGGTAGCTGGACAAGCCCTTGCCGCCTACTTCTTGGCGGAAGTTGAGCAGCTGCTCTTCCGTCAAACGGCCTTCTAGGTACGCACGTGCGTAAATGCCGGGTGCGCTGTGGCCTTGGATGTAGAGCAAGTCACCGCCGTGCTCTTCATTGGCGCCATGCCAAAAATGGTTGAAGCCCGCGGCAAACATGTGCGCCAGCGAAGCAAAGGAGCTGATGTGGCCGCCCAAGTCGCCGCCGTCGGCGGGATTGGCGCGGTTGGCCTTCACCACCAAGGCCATGGCGTTCCAGCGCATGTACGCGCGCAAGCGGCCTTCAATCTCTAAGTTACCGGGCGAACGGGCCTCTTCGGCGGGTTCTAAGGTGTTCACGTAGCCTGTGGTGGCCGAGAACGGCATATCCAAACTGTGTTGGCGAGCGTGCTCTAGCACCTCCTCCAACAGTTCGTGCGCACGCTCGGGGCCATTGGCCTCGATCACGGCGGTCAAGGCATCCAACCACTCACGGGTTTCGGCGGCGAACGCATCATTCGCTGGATTAGTTTGGGGCATGTCAGACATGTCGTCTCCTTGTTTGTGAACCCACTCGCTAAAAAACAGATCGCCGCTGGGCGCTCTGTTTGAACTTTTAACACTTAGCGCACTTTTTTTTGTGCGTTTTTGTATGTGTATGGCAGTGTCCCACATTTGCTAATATTTTTCAATATGTGCTTTTTGATTTTGTATTGTGAAATTTACTAAGGTTTGAGTCGTGCAGCTGGCCCTACACTAGCCACATGTCCCAAACGACCGACGACAACGGCCAAGCCCAAGCCAACTCGCCCGAGCCAGCAGCCGTCAAGCCCGGCCTGCAAGCGCCCGTGCGCATGTGGCGCCATTGGTGGCGCGCACAAACGCCCGCCAAACAAGACCGCGTAGCCACATTCGGCCCTCTGGTCGCCGTGGTACTGTTTCTAACTGCCATCGTGCTGTCCATTGGATACCTGCGATTGGAGGAAGCCGATAGAGAGCAAGAAACCATCACGCGCGATGTGGAATACGCACAGCAACGTTTGCGCCTGCACTTGCTGGAGCGACGCGAGCAGTTGCTGCGTTTGGCGCGCGCGGTCAGCGAAGAGCAACTCCAGGGCCAACGCTTTGAAGACCAAGCCAAAGCGCTGATAGACCTAGCACCCGACCTAGAAACCATCGCCCTGCTGGGCGTAGACCACACCATACACACCAGCTACACAGCCCAAACGGCGCCCATCAGCCGTGTGCGCTACCAAGGCGAGCAAATGGGTGGTGGCGATGCAGCAGACGCCTTTCAAACCCTGTCCACGCTCAAAGAGTCTGTGTACACGCGCCCCATGCGGGACCGCCAAGACGTTGGCAACGCCAATGCGCAAATGCCCATGGGCAGCGCCACATTGATGCTGTTGGTACCCGTGATGCAAGAGGGCCAACTCAGTGGCTCCGTGATGGCCGAGTTCAGCATAGACGGCTTGTTACGCTACGGTGTACCGGGGGAGGTGCTCACCAAATACGCCGTCGCCTTGGTAGACGGCAGCGGCGAAATCTTGGCCGGCTCCATGCCGCAAGTGCAGCGCTTGCTGGCACGTTGGCTGCCTTGGGCTGGGCAACAATCCGAATACGAAGTGGCGGTCTCGCCCATTGGCAGCAGCCTGATGTTCAAGGCAAGGGCATGGCGCACCTCCTCCAGCGTCATTGGCACCACCATTTTCTGGCTGGTGGCGGCGTTGAGCGCGTTGACGCTGTGGATGCTCATGGGCAACTGGCGTCACACACGCAAACGCCTAGAGACACAACATGCACTGATGGCCGAAACCAACTTTCGCCGGGCCATGGAAAACTCCATGCTCACGGGCATGCGCGCGCTGGACATGCAAGGCCGCATCACCTACGTCAACCCCGCGTTTTGCCAAATGACCGGCTGGAGTGAGTCTGAACTGGTGGGGCGCACTCCCCCCTTCCCCTACTGGCCGCGCAACGACCAGGCCATGCTGGCTGCACGCTTGGAGGATGAGCTCAAAGGCCGATCCAACCCAGGCGGCTTCGAGGTGCGCGTGCAGCGCAAAAATGACACCATCTTTGCGGCCCGCATGTACGTCTCGCCGCTCATCGCGCCCAGTGGCTTGCAAACGGGCTGGATGACGTCCATGACCGACATCACCGAGCCCAAGCGCATCCGCGAAGAACTCGGTGCCGCCCACGAGCGCTTCACCACTGTGCTGGAAAGCTTGGATGCGGCGGTATCGGTGGCAAGCCTAGGCGGCAAAGAGCTGCTGTTTGCCAACAAGCAATACCGCAATTGGTTCAACGCCCAAGCGTTGGGGCATTACGAAATGGTGATGCAAGCGCAATTGGGTGTGCTCAACAGCATGGACAGCGCCGCCAACCGCAGCGACTTTGCCAACGCCCAGCACGACGATGGCAGCGACAACGGTACCGACGACATAGACGACATGGCTGGCCTGCCGGTGGACACCTTGCTGGACGCGCAAGCCGCAGACGCGCAAGTGTTCATAGAGGGTTTGGGTAAATGGCTAGAGGTGCGCTCGCGCTACATCACCTGGGTAGACGGACGCCTGGCGCAAATTGTGATTGCCACCGACATCACCGCCCGCCACGAGGCGCAGGCGCAGGCGGCCATTCAAATGGAGCGCGCCCAAACGGCAAGCCGCCTCATCACCATGGGTGAGATGGCATCCAGTGTGGCCCACGAGCTCAACCAGCCCTTGGCCGCCATCTCCAACTACTGCTCGGGCATGATCTCGCGCATCAACAACAAGGGCATTGCCGAAGAAGACTTGCTCACGGCATTGGACAAAACAGCCAAGCAAGCCCAGCGCGCAGGCCAAATCATTGCGCGCATTCGCTCGTTTGTGAAACGCAGCGAGCCCAACCGCACCCCCTCAGACGCGCTGCTGATCGTGCAAAACGCCACCGAATTGGCTGATATAGAGCTGCGCCGCCACCAAGTGCGCTTGACGCCCTACCTCGCCGAGCGCATGCCCGCCTTGATGGTCGACCCCATTTTGATTGAGCAAGTGCTGATCAACCTCATCAAAAACGCAGCCGAGTCCATACAGCAAGCCAACCGCCCGGTGGGGCAGCGCAGTATTGAGTTGCGGGTGCGCCCACGCGTGATCGAAGGCAAAGACACCCTGGAGTTCAGCGTGCGCGACAACGGCGCGGGCGTGCCCGCCGAGATGCTGGAACGCATTTACGACGCTTTTTACAGCACCAAGAGCGAGGGCATGGGCATTGGCTTGAAGCTGTGCCGCTCCATTGTGGAATCCCACCAAGGACGGCTGTCTGTGGAGAACCTCTACAATGGCGAGCTTGTCTGCGGTTGCGTTTTTTGTTTTTGGCTGCCTGTCCATCCCGCCAGCCCCGTGATCGCTAGCAACACCCGTTCGTCCACTAGTGGCGATCAGCATTGAGGAAAAACGATGAGCTTGAATCCTAAAAAAGGTACTGTCTACGTAGTGGACGACGATGAAGCCGTTCGCGACTCGTTGCAGTGGCTGCTCGAAGGCAAGGACTACCGCGTGCGTTGCTTTGAGTCGGCCGAAAGCTTCCTGAGCCGCTACGACCCGCGCGAAGTGGCCTGCCTCATTGCCGACATCCGCATGAACGGCATGACGGGCCTGGAGTTGCAAGAGCGCTTGTCTGAGCGCCATTCGCCACTGCCAATCGTGTTCATCACCGGCCACGGCGACGTACCCATGGCCGTAGACGCCATGAAAAAAGGGGCCCTAGATTTTGTGCAAAAACCATTTGACGAAGCCGCCATCACGGGCTTGGTCGAGCGCATGCTAGACCATGCAGCCGAGGCCTTTGAGCACTTTCAACAAGCGGCCAGCCGCGAAGCCTTGTTGGCCAAGCTCACCTCGCGCGAGAGCCAAGTCCTCGAGCGCATTGTGGCCGGTCGCCTCAACAAGCAAATTGCCGATGACTTGAATATCAGCATCAAAACCGTTGAAGCCCACCGCGCCAACATCATGGAAAAGCTCGGCGCCAACACGGTCGCCGACTTGCTCAAAATTGCCTTGTCGCCCACCACCCAAACGGCAGCGCAGTCCAAGGCCTAAAAACGACCGCCCCGGCATTGGGGCGCAGCGCAGCCCCGATGCTCACGCCCAACGTCTGATGCCCGCAGCCTGGACGGAAAGAACGGGCACCCTACGGAACAACGCCTCACCACAACACACACCTATGACCGCCCAACTGATAGACGGCAAAGCCTTATCCACACGCCTGCGCGAGCAAGCGGCCCAACACGTCACACAACTCAAGGCTGCTGGTTGTGCCCCCGGATTGGCGGTCATTTTGGTGGGCGACAACCCCGCCAGCCAAGTCTACGTGCGCAACAAAGTCAAAGCCTGTGAAGACATGGGCATCTACTCCTTGCTGGAACGGCACCCCAGCGACCTAAGCGAGGCGGCTTTGCTGGCACGCATAGACGCGCTGAACAACGACGACAGCATCCATGGCATCTTGGTGCAGCTGCCCCTACCCGCGCACATCGACGAGCAGCTGGTCATTGAGGCCATCTCGCCCGCCAAAGACGTGGATGGTTTTCACGTCGCCAGCGCAGGCGCGCTCATGGTGGGCCAGCGTGGCTTTTGGCCGTGCACGCCTTATGGCTGCATGAAAATGCTGGAAAGCCTCAACGGGGACCAACGCGTGAACTTGCGCGGCAAACACGCCGTGGTGGTGGGGCGCTCCAACATCGTGGGCAAACCCATGGCCATGATGCTGCTGCAACACAATGCCACGGTCACCATATGCCACAGTGGCACCGCCGACCTAAAGGCCCATACCCTGCAGGCCGATATCGTGGTCGTTGCTGTGGGCAAGCGCAACGTGCTCACGGCGGACATGGTCAAGCCCGGTGCCACCGTGCTGGACGTAGGCATGAACCGCGATGACCATGGCAAGCTGTGTGGTGATGTGGATTTTGAAGGTGTACGGGAAGTCGCCAGCCACATCACGCCAGTGCCCGGCGGTGTCGGCCCCATGACCATCACCATGTTGATGCTCAACACGGTGGATGCAGCACAGTCGGCACTGGCTGCCAAACGCGCCTGAGCTCAAGCCCGGTCTGTAGGTTGGTTTGTTGCTTTCAGCGTGGTGTTTGGCTTGGCCCCTAGTCTTTAGATTCCAAGCCTGGCAACTGCAACCGCCGCGGCGGGAGCGACTTCAACTGCAACGGCGAGAGCGATTGCGCCGCTGCTGCAGCGCTGTCACGCTTTTAGGCTGGCGAGGTGCCGGCGCTCAGTGGCCTTGATGCTGGGTGGTGAGCACAGGCGAGGACAAGCGCCACAACAGCACCAGTGCCGTGAGCCACTGGGCCACTATGAGCAGGCTGCCTAGGCCGTGCCACAGGGCCAAGTTACCGCCGCTGGCACGCGCGCCCACAATCAGGGGCGCGACCAACCATTGATTGACCACGGCCAAGGCCATGCCGCCCGCCCACAAACCCCGCACAGGGCGTGCAGCCACGCCGGGCCGACTGAGCAGCACAAACGCCACCATGCCCAGCACCACGGTGCCCACGCTTTGCGCCGCAAACAGCTTGGCCGCCGCCGCGCCCGCAAGCGCTGGTTGCTCGAAATGGCGGAACAACACTGGGACCGCCACAAACGCCAAGGCCGTCGTACCACCCCACCACAGGGCGCCCAACAGCGCATGCAAGCGACTCAAAACAGATGCCATGTCTTACTCGTAGCGCACAGCCACAATGTCGTAGCGCTTGGCACCGCCCGGTGCTTGTACCTCGACGCTGTCGCCCTCTTCCTTGCCAATGAGCGCACGGGCAATCGGAGACGAAATGTTGACCAGGCCCAACTTGATATCAGCCTCGTCTTCACCCACGATTTGATAGGTCACAGGCGTACCCGTCGATTCGTCCTCCAACTCCACCGTGGCACCAAACACCACGCGGCCCTCGGCGTTCACGCTGGATGGGTCAATGATTTGAGCTGCCGACAACTTGCCTTCAACTTCGGCAATGCGTCCTTCAATGAAGCCTTGGCGGTCTTTGGCCGCTTCGTACTCAGCGTTCTCGCTCAAGTCGCCCTGCGCGCGCGCTTCGGCAATGGCCGCAATCACGCCTGGGCGCTCTACGGTTTTGAGCTGGTGCAATTCGGCCTTTAGTTTGGCCGCGCCCTTGGTCGTAATTGGAATGGTTGACATGTGGTGTTCTCCTGCTTGCAAAAGCAAACCGCCTTTGGTTACCCAAAGGCGGTGTATCGTTTTATCGTTCTGATAGTTTACTGCAAGGCCACCCTGTTGGGGCAAAACGCTGGCAGACCTTAGGGGTCTGATTTGGCATAGCGCAGCCGCTGCACCATGCGCTGCACAGCCAGCGGCGGCGCAGGCGTGAGCAAGCTGGCCACCACCATCACCGCAAACCCCACTGGTACGCCAAACACGCCCGCCGAAATAGGCTGTATGCCCCACCACAGCTCTGGCGTGCCTTGCAAGCCAAAGGCGCTGCGCAACCACGGCTGTGTGCCCACCATGTAGAAAATGGTCACGCCCAAGCCACTGAGCATGCCGAGCACAGCACCAAAGCGGTTGGCCCGCTTCCAAAAAATGCCCAGCGTTAACGCCGGAAAAAACGCCGACGCCGCCAGCGAAAACGCAGCCGATACCAGAAACAAAATATCCGCAGGTTTTTGCGCTGCCACATACGCCGCCGCCAATGCCACAACCAACAACAACATCTTTGAAATCGTCACCCGGCGCGCCGTAGAGGCCTTGGGATCGATGAGCTTGTAATACAAATCATGGCTGAGTGCATTGGCCACCGTGAGCAACAAACCATCCGCCGTTGACAGCGCCGCAGCCAAGCCACCCGCTGCAATCAAGCCCGACACCACATAGGGCAGGCCTGCAATTTCCGGGGTTGCCAGCACAATGATGTCGCCACCAATGCTCAGCTCGTTGAGCTGCACCACGCCGTCCTTGTTCACATCGGTCAACGACAGCAGCGATGGATCAACCTTGCTCCAAGCCGACACCCAGCCCGGCAGGTTGTCAAAGGACGAGCCCACCAAGCCATTGAAAATTTCAAACTTCACCATCACCGCCAATGCGGGCGCAGCCAAATACAGCAACAAGATAAAGAACAGCGACCACGTCACCGACTGGCGGGCCGAGCGCACGCCCGGTGTGGTGTAGTAGCGCACCAGCACGTGCGGCAGCGCCGCCGTACCAAACACCAAACAAAACACCAAGGCTATGAAGTTGCGCCTAGAGGTGTCAAAGGTTTCTCGCTCTTGAGCCGTGCCATTGGGGTCACCCGCAAAGGGTTGTGCATGTGGCAGCATGCCGTTGAGCGGCTGGGACTTGGTGTTGGCCACTTCCAGCTGCTTGCGCCACAGCTGCACCGCGCCATCCACCGTGCGCGGCATGGTCGCCAAATACCGCTCGGCCGCAGCGCGCTCGCTCAGTGGCGCTTGCGCTGCTTTGAGGCGCGCCACCTCGGCCTCTGCGGCCTTGCGCTGCGCCCTCAAGGCCGCACTTGGCGACTCGAGCTTGGCTGCTAAATCCTTGGCCTGTTGCGCAAAAATGGCCTGCACCTCCATCTCACCGGCATCCACCATCAAGGCTTGTTCACGCTCGCCCACTTGCGCGAGTTGGTAGCCATAGGAGACTTGCGGTATGGGGTTGCTGGTTTGCTTGACCGACAGCCACATCACGGGCACCAAAAAGGCAATGATGAGCACGATGTACTGGGCCACTTGCGTCCATGTCACAGCACGCATGCCGCCTAAGAACGAGCACACCAAGATACCGCCCAAGCCCAGAAACACACCCAGCTCAAACGCCACGCCCGTGAGCCTAGACGTGATGAGCCCAACACCATAGATTTGGGCCACCACGTAGGTGAAAGACACCAAAATAACCGCAAACACGCCTAGAAGCCGAGGCGCATGCCCGCCATAGCGCTCGCCCAAAAAGTCTGGAATGGTGAACTGCGCAAATTTGCGCAAATACGGCGCGAGCAACAAAGCCACCAAACAATAACCACCCGTCCAGCCCAGCACAAACGCCAAACCGGTGTAACCACTGATGTATAAGGTGCCTGCCATGCCAATAAAGCTGGCCGCCGACATCCAATCCGCACCAGTGGCCATCCCGTTGTAGACCGCCGGCACGCTGCGACCGGCGACGTAATACTCGGTCGCGTCGGTGGTGCGGCACACCAAGCCAATGCCGGCGTACACGCCAATGGTGGCGAACAAAAACACAAACCCAATCCAACTGCGCGGCATGCCCAGCTGCTCCAGCACCCCCAACAAAACCACCAAGGCCACAAAGGCCAAGGTGTACAGCGCGTAGAGCTTGTTCATGCGCGCCATCAGCGCGCGGCTGACCGAGGTGGTGAGCGCGGGCTTACTCAAGGCCGTCCTCTCGCACCAGCGGCTCATCTAGGCCGTACAGCACATCCAACTGGTGAACCGCCCACGCGTACACAGCAATGATGAACAAGTACACCAGCAAAACACCTTGTGCAGCCATCCAGTAGCTGAAGGGCCAGCCCAGCACCACCACATTGAGCTCGCGCGCAAAGTAGGTGCAGCCAAACGTCACCAACAACCACAGCAACAACAAGCGGCCCGTGATGCGCTTGACACGCTTCCAGTGCTGGCTACGCTTGGCCGCTTCTTGGGCTGCGGCCTCCTCGCTCAGTGCGGGCTTGTGCGAGGCAAACGGCAGTGTGTTGGGGTTGAACGGGGCCATGGGCGGCAACAAGGGCAAAAAGGTGTGTAAAGTCGAGCGCAGACGCCAGTTTAGCGACCATTGAGCGGACTTGGCATAAAAACAAACAGCTACCGCCACAGGTTTTCCCCAAGGACCCACCGCATGGACTCCAACGAATTCAACAATCAAGCCCAGCCACTGTCTAGCCTCATCAAGCGTGAGCCTGTCGTCATTTCGCCCAACGCCAGCGTGCGCGAGGCCGCAGCGCTCATGCGTGAACAAGGTGTTTCGTGCTTGTTGCTGCAAACGGGTGACAGCTTGGTGGGCATTGTGACCGACCGCGACATACGCAACAAAGCCGTAGCGGCTGGTTTGGACTACAACGACAGCGTTTTACACATTGCGTCCAAGCAGCCCATCACCATTGATGCGCAAGCCACCGTGTTCGAAGGCTTGCTCATGCTCACCCAGCACAACATTCACCACTTGCCTGTCATGCAAGGCGCGCGAGTACTCGGCGTCATCACCGCCACGTCACTGATGCAAACCCACAACGCGTCGCCCGTGGCGGTGGCCAATGACATCCGCAGCCAGCACAACGTGGATGGCTTGGTCAAGGCCACGGCCAACACCAGCGAGCTGCAACACAGCTTGGCCAGGGCCGACGCATCGGCCTACAGCATCGGCCACATCATGACGGCGATCACCGACGGTGTGACCATACGCTTGTTGGAGTTGGCCCATCAACAATTGGGACCTGCGCCCGTGCCCTACGCGTGGGTGGCTGCAGGCTCCCAAGGGCGCGGTGAGCAAACCGCCAAAACCGATCAAGACAACTGCCTGATTTTGGATAACGCCTATGAGCCTGCGCTGCACGGCGAGTATTTCAATGCCTTGGCAACCTTTGTCTGCGACGGCTTGAATGCCTGCGGCTACGTGTACTGCCCCGGCGACATGATGGCCACCAACCCGCGCTGGCGCGTCACGCTGGCGCAGTGGCAGGCGTATTTCGCGCGCTGGATTGACCAACCAGACCCCAAAGCACTGATGCTGACCTGTGTGTTTTTTGATTTGCGCTGCGTCGCGGGCACACACGACTTGCTGGACAACCTACGCCAGAACTTTGCAGCGAAGGCACAAGCCAACGGTATCTTCCAGTCCTTCATGGTGGGCAATGCACTGGGCCACAAACCCGCGCTGAATTGGTTGGGCAACCTCGATTGGAATGCCGCCAAAAAGCACCCCAAATCCATCAACCTGAAGCACAACGCCATTGTGCCCATCGTAGACTTGGGCCGTGTGTATGCGCTGGCCGAGGGCGGCAGCGCCGTGAACACCCTAGACCGTTTGAGCCAAGCCTCACAGCACATTGCCATCAGCCACGCAGGTGCGCACGACTTGCGCGACACCTTGGCCTATCTGTCTAAGCTGCGCATACAACATCAAGCCCAGCAAACCGCCGCGGGACAAGCGCCCGACAACTATTTGCGCGCGCACGAGCTGTCCAACTTTGAGAAAAGCCGTTTGAAACACGCCTTCAAAACCATTGTCGGCTTACAAGAGGCGGTGGGCACACGCTTTGGCGCACAGCGCTTGGCTTGATAGGCATTCCCAAACACCAAATCAAACCAAACCAAACCAAATCAAACCAAACCCAACCAAACCCAACCCAACCTCCACTTTGGCTTCAACCTCAGTTTGCGCTGTCGGTTAAGTTGTGGCTTAAGTTGTCGCCTAATT
>JANREF010000028.1 GCA_030726195.1 Burkholderiaceae bacterium
ACCTAAACCAATTGAACTAACCCAACTGGCCTCATTCAACTGGCCCAATTCAACTCGCCTTAGCCAACCGGCTGTCTCAACAGCTGGGCTTACAACGCCCAACTGAAAAACCTGATCTAGAAACCAGCTGCTGCAGGCCCACCGCCAATAACAACTGCGACGGCCCGCACCAAGCGCCCACACCCGTACTCATACCCAACGCCAACCACAACCACAACCGACATGAACCACTTACGCCAAGAATGGCTATCCAACACACGCAATGACTTACTGGCCGGTTTGGTCGTGGCACTGGCGCTCATACCTGAGGCCATTGCTTTTTCAATCATCGCGGGCGTGGATCCCAAGGTCGGCTTGTATGCCTCGTTTTGCATCGCCTTTGTCAGCGCCTTCATGGGTGGGCGCCCCGGCATGATTTCGGCCGCCACCGGTGCCATGGCCTTGCTCATGGTGACCTTGGTCAAAGACCACGGCTTGCAGTACTTGTTGGGTGCAACCGTGCTCACCGGTGTGCTGCAAGTCATTGCGGGCTGGTTGCGCTTGGGCTCACTCATGCGCTTTGTATCGCGCTCGGTGATCACGGGCTTTGTAAACGCCTTGGCCATTTTGATCTTCATGGCGCAGTTGCCCGAGCTCATAGACGTGAGCTGGGTGGTCTACGCCATGACGGCTGCGGGCCTGGGCATCATTTACTTGTTCCCGCTGCTGACCAAGGCCGTGCCGTCTCCTTTGGTCACCATCGTGGTGCTCACCGGCGTGGCCGTGTACCTGGGCTTGGACATTCGCACGGTAGGCGACATGGGTGAGCTGCCCGATAGCCTGCCGGTGTTTTTGTTCCCCGACATGCCGCTGACATGGGACACCCTGGCCATCATCTTCCCGGTGAGCGCAACCATGGCTGTGGTGGGTTTGTTGGAGTCCATGATGACGGCCTCCATCGTTGACGACCTGACCGACACACCCAGCGATAAAAACCGCGAATGTGTGGGCCAAGGCCTGTCCAACGTGTTTGCCGGCTTCATGGGCGGCATGGCCGGCTGCGCCATGATTGGCCAATCTGTCATCAACGTGAAGTCTGGCGGGCGCGGCCGCTTGTCCACCCTCACCGCCGGTGTGCTGTTGCTCATCATGGTGGTGTTTTTGGGTGACTACGTCGCCCTCATCCCCATGGCGGCCTTGGTGGCCGTGATGGTCATGGTGTCCATTGGCACGTTCAACTGGGCCTCGGTGCGCAACCTAGGCACCAACCCCAAGAGCTCCAGCGTGGTGATGATTGCCACCGTCGTGGTGGTCGTGGCCACACACGACTTGGCCAAGGGCGTGCTGGTGGGGGTGTTGTTGTCTGGCTTTTTCTTTGCCCACAAAGTGGGCCAAGTGTTGAGCGTGTCGTCTATTGCGCAAGACCAAGGGCGCGTACGTCACTACACCATCACCGGCCAGGTGTTTTTCGCCTCCAGCGAGCGCTTCATTGCAGCCTTTGACTACAAGGAAGTGATTGAGGGCGTGCGCATAGACGTGAGCCGTGCGCATTTTTGGGACATCACCGCCGTCAGTGCGTTGGACAAAGCCGTACTGAAATTCCGCCGTGAGGGCACCGACGTTGAAGTGATTGGCCTGAACGAGGCCAGCGCCACGCTCATCGACCGGTTTGGCGTACACGACAAGCCCGATGCTGTTCAAGCGCCGACGCACTGAACCGCCTAAAGCACTGAGCCACAACACGCCGTAAGCCACACCACACACAACCAGACCACCACACCATGATCAGCGACCAAAAAATTCTTGCCTGCGTCGACCAGTCGGACCACACCGACAGTGTTGCCCTAGCCGCCACATGGGCCGCTCAACGTTTGCAATCGCCAGTAGAGCTGCTGCACGTGCTGGACCGCCACTTAGAAACCGCGCAAAGCGACGACCACAGCGGAGCCTTGGGCATGGACGCGCAAGAGCAACTGCTGGCCAACCTATCGCAAGAGGATGCGGCGCGCAGCAAAATGGCGCGTGAGCAAGGCCGGTTGTTTCTCACGCGCTTGCGCGACAACGCACGGCAAGCCGGTTTGGCGGACATCGACATACGCCAACGCCATGGCACGGTTGCCGGCACACTGGCCGACTTGGC
>JANREF010000029.1:0-1591 GCA_030726195.1 Burkholderiaceae bacterium
GGCCCACACCAACCCAACCCAACCCAACCAAACCCAACCTCCACCTTGGTTTCAACCTCAGTTTGCGCTGTCGGTTAAGTTGTGGCTTAAGTTGTCGCCTAATTTGTAGCTGTGGTTATAGCTGCGGTTGCGGTTGCAGCGGCAGCCTCCGTGGCAATCTGTACCCCCACACCAGCGTGCAGCGCTGACACTAGTATTTCAAGCGGGCGTAGTAGGTTTGCTGCGCCGCATCCATGGCTTGCCCCAGCGTTTCTATACCGCGCTCTTTGAGCATGGGCAGCATGTTCAGCCACACCTGCGCCGTCACCATGGCGTCGGCCAAGGCGTTGTGGCGTTGGGTCACGTCTACACCCAGGCGCAGCGCCAAGGCCTCCAAGCCGTGTGTGGCCTGCTCGGGATACAGCACTGCGGCCAGCAACAAAGTGTCGAGCACCGGTTGGTCAAATCGCAGGCCTATAACCTCTTGCTTGAGCTCTAGCAGGCGCATGTCAAATGCAGCGTTGTGCGCCACCAACACCGAATCGGCGGCAAAGGCGTGGAACTTGGGCAGCACCTGCGCAGCGGTGGGCTGCCCTGTCACCATGGCTTGGGTGATGCCGTGTATGGGGATGGTTGCGGCAGGGATATGGCGCTGTGGGTCGACCAGCTGATCCATGCGCTCGTGGTCGCGCAGCTTGGCGTTCACAATGCGCACCGCCCCGATCTGTATGATTTCGTCGCCCAAAGAGGGGTTTAGGCCCGTGGCCTCGGTGTCAAACACTGTATAGGTGAGCGTCGACAAATCACGCTCCAGCAGGCTGTCGAGTTGCGCACTGTGCTGGAACAAGTCGAAGTCAAAAAACTCTGGGCGCTGGCTGCTGGGCCCGCGCATTGGCACCAAGGGTGCGGGCAACGATGGCGCCGCAACCTGTGCAGCAGCGGGCAAGGTCCAACGGAAAAATGCTTCGTGTTTGGCGCGTGCACGGTCAAAATCCATGTGCGCGTTGTGGCGTGTGATCACGTCGCGCACCGACATGGCCACGTGTCCACTGTTCACGATCATGGGGTCCAGCTCCCAGCTCATGGCCGTCTCGGTACTCATGACTTGGCCTACCCACGCCAAATCGAGCTGGGCTTTGTCACCAGCCGGCTGCACACGCAAGGTCAGGTAGCGCAACTCGAACGCATCCACCAAACAAGCACTTTGGTGGGCCAAGGCCTGCACCAATGAGTAGCTGTCAATCTTGAGCAACACATCATCCGGGGCGGCTTCCACAATGATGCGCACCTTCACCCACGACTCAATTTGCTGTGCAGCAGCGTGCAAGAAGTCGTTGGCGGCAATGTGCTGCAAGGGCCAGCGCGTCACCCACTTTTCTGCGCCAGTGCGCGCTGCATCCTGTATGCGCTGGTTGAGTGCGGCCACGTCGTCTTGTATGCGCGCACGCCACCGCACGCGTTGCGCCTGCGTGAGCGTGTCGCTTTGCAGTGTCTCTATGGCGGTCTTTAAGCTGGCCAAACTCGCACGCGAAAAGTCGGTGAGCTGGTACAACCAAGCATCGCGCTCGCTTTGGGCTTGGTGCTCGTGTGTGACGTCTTGCAGCATCAACAC
>JANREF010000029.1:1691-10870 GCA_030726195.1 Burkholderiaceae bacterium
ACGCGACCTTGGGCGTTGCACACCAACACGCTTTGCTTGAGCTCTGCCATGAGCGTAGCCAGCTGATCGCGCTCTGTGGCGATGCTGGCGCTGGCACTGGCCACCTGTTGGTGCATTTGGTGTCGCAGGCCATCACGCTCCAACAACAGTGCATTGGCGGCGCGCGCCAAACTTTGTTGGGCGCGTGCACCCTCAACGGGCAACTGCACCAGACGCTCAGCACGCACCGCCATGGTCAAGCGCTCCACCAAACGCGACATGGCCACCACGTAGCGCAGGCGCAGCGCCCGCGTGAGCAGCAGCACACCGGCAAGCCCCGCCAGCAACAGCAGCGTCAACAAGGGCCAAAAGTCCGTGACTAGGCGCTGCGTCACCGCTGCAGCGCTGGTCGCCAAGTCTGCGGGTAAAGCCAGGTACACCAATGCGGCACTGGCCAAAAGCCACAGCAACACCAGCGCACTGGCAACGGCCGCGGCCAACCACACGCCGGCGTCAAAGCCCTTGTTAGGCATGGCCTGGGCCCACCAGCATGTTCACCAGTAAGTGTGGCAGTCGCTGTGGCAGCCGGTGTGCCAGCAGGTATGTCCTCATGGATTGGGGGAGAGTATTGGTGCGCATGCGTGTCTCTATTGTGAGGCCCGTGCTGACGCACCCCTGACGTATCCGACCAGAACCTATGACACGCCCCTGAAGCCCCCCTGAAGCAGACTGAGAGCCGCAGGCCACGCCAAGGCCACACACACAAACGGCGCACCATTTGCATGGTGCGCCGCGTGGACCTGTAGCTGAGCGCAGGCCGTCACATCGCTGCGAGTCGCGTTACGCCTCGCCGGCCAAACGCTTCCAAGTGGCCACCACCGTATCGGGGTTAAGGGAAATAGAGCTGATGCCCTCATCCTTCAACCAGCGCGCGAAATCGGGATGGTCGCTGGGGCCTTGGCCGCAAATACCCACGTATTTGCCCTGCTTCAAACACGCGCTGATGGCGCGGCTGAGCAAGGCTTTAACAGCGGGGTCACGCTCGTCAAAGTCTGCTGCCAACAACTCCAAGCCAGAGTCCCGGTCCAAGCCCAAGGTGAGCTGCGTCAAGTCGTTGGAGCCGATGGAGAAGCCGTCAAAGTACTCCAAAAACTCGTCGGCCAATACAGCGTTGCTGGGGACCTCACACATCATGATGATCTTGAGGCCGTTGCTGCCGCGGCTCAAACCTTGCTCGGCCAACAACTCGGTCACCGCCTTGGCTTGGCCCAGCGTGCGCACGAATGGCACCATGACTTGCACGTTGGTTAGGCCCATCTCGTTGCGCACGCGCTTGATCGCATCACACTCCATCGCAAAGGCCGCGCGGAAGTCTTGGCTGATGTAGCGCGCAGCACCCCTGAAGCCCAACATGGGGTTTTCTTCGTCGGGCTCGTAACGCGAACCACCAATCAACTTGCGGTACTCGTTGGACTTGAAGTCCGACAGGCGCACGATCACAGGCTTGGGCCAGTAGGCCGCCGCAATCGTGGCAACCCCTTCGGCCACCTTGTCCACGTAAAACGCGGTGGGTGAGCTGTGGCCACGGGCCACCGATTCGACCGCTTTTTTCAAGTCGGCATCGATGTTGGGGTAATCCAAAATGGCCTTGGGGTGCACACCAATGTTGTTGTTGATGATGAACTCCAAACGCGCCAGGCCCACGCCCGCGTTGGGCAGTTGGCAGAAGTCAAATGCGAGCTGGGGGTTGCCCACGTTCATCATGATCTTCACGTCCAGCTCGGGCATGGCGCCGCGCTGTACTTCAGTCACCTCTGTCTCCAGCAAACCTTCGTAAATATTGCCCGTGTCGCCCTCGGCGCAGCTCACGGTCACCAATGCACCCTCGGTCAGTTTGTTTGTCGCGTCGCCACAACCCACCACGGCAGGAATGCCCAGCTCGCGCGCGATGATGGCGGCGTGGCACGTGCGCCCACCACGGTTGGTCACAATGGCGCTGGCGCGCTTCATGACGGGTTCCCAGTTGGGGTCGGTCATGTCGGTCACCAACACGTCGCCGGGTTGTACCTTGTCCATGTCGGCAATGTCATCGACCAAACGCACAGGGCCTGTGCCAATTTTTTGGCCAATCGCGCGGCCTGCGGCCAACACCTGGCTCTTGCCCTTGAGCTTGTAGCGCAGCTCGGCCTTGCCCTTGGCTTGGCTCTTCACGGTCTCAGGACGCGCCTGCAAGATGTACAGCTGGCCGTCTGTGCCGTCTTTGCCCCACTCAATGTCCATGGGGCGGCCGTAGTGCTGCTCGATGATGACCGCGTACTTGGCCAGCTGCTCCACATCGGCGTCGCTCAAGCTGTAGCGGTTGCGCTGCTCTACGGGCACGTCAATGGTTTGTACCAACTTGCCGGTGGCGGCCTTGTCTTGGGCAGAGGCAAACACCATTTGTATGAGTTTGGAGCCCAAGTTGCGGCGAATCAAGGCCTTGTTACCGGCTTGCAGCATGGGCTTGTGCACGTAAAACTCGTCAGGGTTCACAGCGCCTTGCACAACGGTTTCGCCTAAGCCGTAGCTGGACGTAATGAAAACCACGTCTTCAAAGCCAGACTCGGTATCGATGGTGAACATCACGCCTGCTGCGCCTGTATCCGAGCGCACCATGCGCTGCACGCCGGCACTCAAAGCCACGTCGGCATGGGCAAAGCCCTTGTGCACGCGGTAGCTGATGGCGCGGTCGTTGTACAAAGAGGCGAACACCTCCTTCATTTTGTGCAGCACATCGTCAATGCCAACCACGTTCAAAAACGTTTCTTGTTGGCCTGCAAACGACGCGTCGGGCAGGTCTTCAGCGGTAGCGGATGAGCGCACAGCAAAGCTGGCTTGCAGATTGCCGCCAGCCAACGTGGTGAAGGCCGAACGGATGTCGGCTTCTAGCTGCGGGGGAAAGGGCTGGGCCTCGACCATGGCGCGAATGTCGGCACCGGCCTTGGCCAGCTCACGCACATCTTCCACGTCCAAGGCATCCAAGCGTGCATTGATTTTGTCGGTGAGCCCATCGAATGCCAAAAACTGGCGAAACGCATGGGCCGTGGTGGCAAAGCCAGTGGGGACACGCACGCCGTCTGGCAATTGGGAGATCATCTCGCCCAAACTGGCGTTTTTGCCGCCGACTACTTCAACATCGCTGTTGCGCAGTTGTTCAAAGGGCACGACCAACGCGGCCGCGTCAAATCGATCTGAGTGATTAGCGTCAGACATACACAAGACTCCACAAAGTTAAAAATGCGGTTCTTGCTGTGGGGTGCGCGCTGTGGTTTTGGTTGTTCTAGTTGTTACCATGGGCACCGAGTTACAGCTCGATTACATGTATTGTAGAGGCTCAAACCCACACCAAACTGTCAGCGCAGCATCCGATGCGTCCAACGCCGAAGAAGCTTGCGAAAAACGATATAAAACAACAACCTTATGCCCAACCGTACCGTTTTCTTTGTCTCCGATGGCACCGGCATCACGGCCGAGACCTTTGGCAAAGCCATATTGGCTCAATTCGAAATATCGCCCCGCCATGTGCGCTTGCCGTTCATGGACAGCGTAGACAAGGCGCACCAGGCGGTGCGCCAAATCAACCATGCAGCGGAGGTGGACGGTAAGCGCCCCATCGTGTTCTCCACGCTGGTCAACATGGAAGTGCTGGCGGTGATTAAAGAAAAGTGCGAAGGCATGTTGCTAGACATGTTTGGTACCTTTGTCGCGCCCCTGGAGCAAGAACTCACCCTCACCTCCAACCACCGTGTGGGACGTTTCTCAGACGTAACCAAATCGCAGGAGTACCACGACCGGATTGAAGCCATCAACTTTTCATTGGCGCATGACGATGGGCAAAGCAACCGCGACCTCGCTGGCTCCGACGTCATTTTGGTGGGCGTGAGCCGCAGCGGTAAAACCCCTACGTCCTTGTACTTGGCCATGCAGTACGGCATCAAAGCGTCCAACTACCCGCTCATCCCGGAAGACTTTGAACGCCATGAGCTGCCGCCAGCGCTGGCGCCTTTCAAATCCAAAATCTTTGGCCTGACCATACAGCCCGAGCGCCTGAGTGAGATTCGCAACGAGCGTCGCCCCAACTCCCGCTATGCCAGCTTGCAAAACTGCCGTAGCGAAGTCCACGAGGCCGAGGCCATGATGCGCCGCGAAGGCATTCGCTGGTTGTCAACCACCACCAAGTCCATAGAAGAAATCGCCACCACCATCTTGCAAGAGGTGCAAGGCGACGGGCGCTTTTAAACCCAAACACGACCACAAGGGGCGCAGCAAGTCGCGCTAGCCCTTAAGCCGTGCAGCCGCTCAGTGCAAGCGTTATGTGTTGGAGCCGTCTTGTCGTGCTTGCTGGGCGGCGAGCTTGGCCTCTGCTTTGGCCAATTTGGCCGCCGCTTTTTCGGCCTGCGTTTTGTCCCAATGCGCGTGGCGACTCAGCGCGAAGTTGAAAAACAACTTGCACCAAATCGTAATGCCCGCGATGGCTGTCCACTCGTCCTTGGACAAGTTCGCGCCCACAATGCCAATGATGACGCTGAGCAGCACAGTCGCAGCAACCAAGTTGCCCACCAATGCAAAGGGGGCAAAACGTGCAGGGTTGGGTGGCGGCTCGCCATTTTTCAACGCCACACCAGAAAAATCGCGCTTAACGGCAATGGCCCACACTTGGCGAAACCAAACAAACGTCGTTGGGAACAGGGCCAAAAATAAAACCCAGGTCAGAACCAAATCCACATAGACGTGCATAACAAGCGCTCTCTTTACTCAAACAAAATCAAACACGCTTGTCGCACAGCAACACAGCGTTTGGGGACACAGTCACAACTGTAAAAGAAAAAAGCCCTGCAGCATGGCAGCCACAGGGCTTTTCACTTTTGGCTGGCTTAGCTGGAGTCATCCAGCCAGGCCAACCCTAGTGGTTGCAGTGAATCAGCTTGGCTGATCAGTGACCGGTTGCAGCACCCGCACCCTTAGGGATACGGATAGATTCAACCAAGTCTTGCACGTACTGTGGCGTGGGTGCAGTCATCTTGCAAACCACGTAGGCAACTACGAAGTTCACGATGGCGCCCAATGTACCAATCGCGTTTGGCTCAATGCCAAACCAGCCGTTTTCGCCACCAACCATGCCGACAAACTCGGTGCCCTTGATGAACAAGATACCTTTGTGTGCGAACACGTAGAACAACGTAACGGCCAAGCCAGCCAACATACCTGCCATTGCGCCTTCGCTGTTCATTTTCTTGGAGAAAATGCCCATCACGATGGCTGGGAACAATGAGCTGGCAGCAATACCAAAGGCCAAGGCCACGGTACCAGCAGCAAAGCCTGGTGGGTTCAAGCCCAAGTAGCCTGCGACAAACACCGCAACAGCCATGGAGACTTTACCTGCCAGCAACTCATTCTTCTCGCTGATCTCTGGGTTAAAAACACCCTTGATCAAGTCGTGTGACACAGCTGAAGAAATCGCCATCAACAAGCCAGCAGCCGTCGACAACGCAGCAGCCAGGCCACCCGCAGCAACCAAGGCGATCACCCAGTTGGGCAACAACGCGATTTCAGGGTTAGCCAACACAATGATGTCGGCGTTCACTGACAACTCGTTGCCTTTCCAGCCAGCGGCACTGGCTTTGGCCAACACTGCTTCGTTCTTGGTTTTGTCGTTGTAGTACTGGATACGGCCATCGCCGTTCTTGTCCTCAAACTTCAACAAGCCAGTCACTTCCCAACGCTTCATCCAATCTGGACGCTCGTCGGCTTTGATGCTGTTCTCAGCAGCGAACAAGTCGCCACCGGTGGCCACGGCTGTGTTCACTGTAGAGTGCAGGTTCAATTTGGCCATCGCGCCAACAGCAGGTGCTGTGGTGTACAGAAGGGCAATAAAGACCAACGCCCAACCAGCAGACGAGCGTGCCTCGGACACCTTTGCCACTGTAAAGAAGCGAACGATCACGTGTGGCAAACCAGCAGTACCAATCATCAGTGACACGGTGTAGAAGAACATGTTCAACATACTGCCGCGGCTGGTGGTTGTGTACTCAGCAAAGCCCAACTCAGTCACCACCTGGTCCAACTTGGCCAGCAACGACACGTCGGTACCGGCAAAGTCGCCACCCAAGCCCAACTGGGGCAACACGTTGCCTGTCAGGTTCAAGGAAATGAACACAGCAGGTACGGTGTAGGCCAAAATCAGCACGATGTACTGAGCCACTTGGGTGTAGGTGATGCCCTTCATACCGCCGAACACGGCGTATGCAAACACGATCGCCATACCGATGTAGATGCCGGCTTCTTTGGTCACGCCCAAGAAGCGTGAGAAGGCAACACCAACACCGGTCATCTGACCAATGATGTACGTGATGGAAGCCACCAACAAACACAGCACGGCGATAGAGCGTGCAGATTTTGAGTAGTAACGGTCACCAATGAACTCTGGCACGGTGAACTTACCGAACTTGCGCAGGTAAGGAGCCAACAGCATGGCCAACAGCACGTAGCCGCCGGTCCAGCCCATCAGGAACACTGCACCGCCGTAACCCATGTTGGCGATCAAGCCAGCCATAGAGATGAACGACGCGGCAGACATCCAGTCAGCAGCAGTGGCCATACCGTTCATGACGGGGTGAACACCACCGCCAGCAACGTAAAACTCACTGGTGCTACCGGCGCGGGCCCAAAACGCAATACCCAGGTACAGCGCGAAGGTGAAGCCTACGACAACGTAGGTGATAGTTTGTAGATCCATTTGTGTGATCTCCTTAATCTTCGCTTACGCCGAATTCACGGTCGATTTGGCCCATTTTTTTCGTGTAGTAAAAAATGAGAATCAAAAAGACGTAAATCGAGCCTTGCTGTGCAAACCAAAAACCGAGTGGGTAACCACCCAGGTGGAAGGAATTGAGTGCCGGAGCAAACAAAATACCTGCGCCATACGAGACCAAGAACCAGACTACTAAAATCTTGGTCAGCAAGCTGAGCGTCGCCGCCCAATAGCCTTTGCTGTCATTCATAGGTCATCTCCTAATTTAGAAATGTTTTTACAAATACGCAGCAAACGCTAGCTTGCTGCACTTCGTCTGGAAACACGCACGCACACAAAATGCGGCACACGGTTTATCCATCGACAACGCAATGTGTTCGCCCCGCCTTACGGCTAACTTATGAAAACAGCGCAACAGGCCTAAAACTAGGGTTTATCACTAGGGTTTACGGGGTATTTGGACGTAAAAAAGCCCACCGTTTCACGGGTGGGCTGTCCACTGCCCCCAATAAGTCCCGGGATGGCCGCCATTCACAGCCAGCAAAACCCTTGGCTTACAGCAAGGATGATGTTCGCTTGGATGTCTGATGCATGGCTGGGTTGACGACCCAGCGGGTCTGTCAGCTCGTTCCTCAGTGGGCCTATTGGTTGGTCTATCGGTTGGCCTATGGATTGGTCAATCCGTGGCCCCCAGTTGAAACCTTGGCTTAAAGGCCCAACGCGGCAACGCCAGCCTTGGCAATTTGAGCGTCTTCGGTGGACTTCACGCCACTCACGCCCACCGCACCAATGCACTGGCCATCCTTCATGACAGGCACACCACCCTCGAGCAAGCCGTCGATGGCGGGCGCGCTCAAGAAGGACACGCGGCCGTCGTTGATCATTTTTTCGTATACGCCAGACTCACGGCAGCCCAGGGCGGATGTGTGCGCTTTGGACTGCGCAATGTGCGCAGAAACCGGGGCGACGTTGTCCAAGCGGCTAAAGCCTAACAAGTGACCGCCATCGTCTACCACGGCAATCGCAACCGCCCAGTTGTTTTTGATGGCTTCGGCTTCAGCCGCTGCCAGTACAGCTTTGACGTCTGCGGACTCTAAAACAGCTTTGTTTTTCATGATCTTTTCCTTTGTGTTGTGGGCCTGAACCCTAAATGTGCAATCTCGACAGCGCCTATTGGCACCAGGCCTCCAAGCATACCGCCGCAATCGCGCGGAAAAAGCCGGCATTGCCCTCATTTCAGTCACATTAACCTCACAACTTGTGGCGTCAATGCCTTGCGTTTATGAAATTGGGCCCTATTTAGTACACTGAGGCTCAACTTCGAATCTTCGAAGCGCATCACAGGAGAAGCACCGCATGAACCGTCCAGTTGAATCCCTTGGTACCTTTGGCGCCAGCGTATCCAACGCGCAGCGCAACAAGGTGTTGCGCAACACCTATTGGCTACTCGCCATCAGCCTGCTGCCAACTGTTGCGGGCGCTTGGGTTGGCGTGGCCACCGGCATCACCGCAGCCATAGGCGGCGTCATGGGCTTGGTGCTGTTTTTGGGTGGTGCGTTTGGCTTCATCTACGCCATTGAAAAAACCAAAAACTCCGCAGCAGGCGTGCCTGTGCTGCTGGGCTTTACGTTCTTTATGGGCTTGATGATCTCTCGCCTGATCGCCATGGTGCTGGGCTTTAGCAATGGCGCAGACTTGGTGATGATGGCCTTTGGCGGCACTGCAGCCGTGTTTTTCGCCATGGCCAGCATGGCCACCGTCGTCAAACGCGACCTCAGTGGTTTGAACCAGTGGCTCACCATCGGCGTGATTTTGTTGATCGTAGGCATGGTCATCAACATGTTTGTGGCGAGCTCCACGGGCATGGTGGTGTTGTCCATGTTGGCTGTGGCCATATTCAGCGCCTTCTTGCTCGTAGACATCAAGCGCGTGATTGACGGCGGCGAAACCAACTACATCACCGCCACCCTGAGCATTTACCTCAGCCTGATCAACATTTTCCAAAACCTGTTGATGCTGCTGGGTATCTTCGGTCGCGACGAATAACACCACAAGCGCTTGCCCAACATGCACGCATGAAACGGCCTACGCTGAAAAAGCCACTGCGCTCAGGCCAGTGGCTTTTTTTATGACGACGGGCACGCGTTTGTAGCGGCTTACCCACCCTTGCCTCTGTGTGCGACCAGGTGAGGCTAGGTGAGACTAGGTGAGATTAGATGAGACTAGGCGCAACTGAGTGCAAGGAGGCGCAGTTGCGTACTGCTGCGTGCTGCTGCGTGCTGCTACAGGTAGCAAGCAAGCAGTCTTACACAACCAAGTCAAACACCGCCATGCTCTCCACGTGCGCAGTATGCGGAAACATATTCACCACGCCAGCGCTTGAGAGCTTGTAAGCGCCACTGTCCACCAA
>JANREF010000030.1 GCA_030726195.1 Burkholderiaceae bacterium
CTTTCATCAAGGCGCGTTCTTTGGCCTTGCTGATTTTCATGCGCAGCGGCTTGACCTTTTCAACAGGCTTGTCGCTGGCCGCAGCCGCTTCTTCTGGCTCGGGCTCGCCGCTCAGGTCGTCGTCAATATCGCTCAGGTCGACGTCGTCATCGTCGTTGCTGCTCTTCTTGCCGCCTTTGGCAGCCTTGCCCTTGGCGGGCGTCTTTTTGGCCGCCGTTGGCTTTTTAGCGGCAGCGGCTTTGGCTGCAGGCTTTGGCGTGGCCGCAGCGGCCGCGGTTGTCTTGGCTGGTGCTGCTTTGGCGCTGGCTGCTTTGACCGCTGGGGTTTTGGCTGCGGTGGTTTTTTTAGTTGCGGGAGTGGTCACTGGGGTGGCTTTCTTGGGTGCCGTTTTTGCAGAGGATTTGAGTGCCGTCGTGGCAGCGGCCTTGGCTGGCTTGGCGGCGGGCTTTGAAGCGGTCTTCAAGGCGGGCTTAGAAGCGGGCGTTGGGCGTGCTGCTTTGGGCGCTGCAGTTTTGGCTACAGGCTTCTTGGCAGGTGCTTTAGCGGCAGACGCTGGTTTGGCAGGTGCTTTTTTGACAGCGGCTTTCGCGGCTACTGTTTTTTTACTTGCTGGCATCTCAATCCCTCTGTAAACAATCAAAACTCAAAACGTGTCTACCAGGCTGGCGTAGACACACATATCGTTGGCTTCTTGTATGGACATGTCGCCGATGTCACTCGGCAACGCAGGAGTGGCTTGAACCGACAGGCGGCCTGCCATCACCACATAGGTGGGGCAGCGCATGTGAAACTCAAGTCAGCGTGCAAACTGTTTGGGCGAACATTTGGTGTGCAGCCCTTGCGGATAGAGGTTGGCGAGGCGCTGTGCCCAAACACCGCATTGCGCGATGGTGCCGTGGTCCGGAGGTACTGCTGTCGCGTTTGCGAGGCAAGATTGGATTATACCCACATGGCGGGCGTTTGGCGGCGGTTGCGCCATGTCTGTGGTGGGTGGGTGCTGGACGCGGTGTTGGTCGCCGTGGTCGCCGTATTGGCCGTCTTGATGGCCCGGGTAGGTGCATGTAGCCTGTTGCGGCAGCTGCGCAGCCCGGGCTTGCATGCTCAACTGCATACCTTTCTACAATCAAGCCATGTCTCAATTGCCCGACCACCTCACCGCCGCCTCACCTTTGCTCAAAGGCCTCAATCCAGAACAAATGGCCGCCGTGTGTTTGCCGGGCGAACACGCGCTCATATTGGCCGGTGCGGGCTCGGGCAAAACGCGGGTATTGACCACGCGCATTGCTTGGCTGCTGCAAACGGGGCAAATCACGCCCGGCGGTGTGTTGGCGGTGACCTTCACCAACAAGGCGGCCAAAGAAATGATGACCCGTTTGGGCGCCATGCTGCCGGTGAATGTGCGCGGCATGTGGATTGGCACCTTTCACGGCCTGTGTAATCGGCTGCTGCGCGCCCACCACAAGCTGGTGAATTTGCCCCAAACCTTCCAAATCCTAGATACCCAAGACCAGCTCTCGGCTGTGAAGCGCCTGTGCAAGCAGTACAAGGTGGACGACGAGCGTTTCCCGCCCAAGCAGTTGGTGTGGTTTATTGCCGGTGCCAAAGAGGACGGCATGCGCCCCGGTGACATTCAGGTGCGCGACGACGACACGCGAAAAAAAGTAGAGATTTACCAGCTGTACGAAGATCAGTGCCAGCGCGAGGGCGTGGTGGACTTTGGCGAGTTGATTTTGCGCAGCTACGAGCTGCTGCGCGACCACCCCATGGTGGCCGAGCACTACCAGCGCCGCTTCCGCCATATTTTGGTGGACGAGTTTCAAGACACCAACCGGCTGCAGTACGAGTGGCTCAAGCTGCTCGCTGGCGGTGGCAATGCCATGTTGGCTGTGGGTGATGACGACCAAAGCATTTATGCCTTTCGCGGCGCGCGCGTGGGCAATATGGCCGACTTCGTGCGCGAGTTTGGCGTGCAGCACCAGATTAAGTTGGAGCACAACTACCGCAGCTGCAGCAATATTTTGGACACGGCCAACGCACTGATTAGTAACAACACGGGGCGGCTGGGTAAAAACCTGCGCACCGAGGCCGGTGCTGGCGAGTTGGTGCGCGTGAAAGAAGCGCCCAGCGACTATGCCGAGGCCGATTGGCTAATGGATGAGATCAAGCAGTTGGTGCGCGAGGATGTGCCACGCCAAGAGATTGCGGTTTTGTACCGCAGCAACGCACAGAGCCGGGTGATTGAAACGGGCTTGTTCAACAACGGTATTCCTTACCGTGTGTACGGTGGCTTGCGCTTTTTTGAACGAGCAGAGATCAAGCATGCATTGGCCTACTTGCGCCTGCTAGAGAACATGCGCGACGACACCAGTTTCTTGCGTGTGGTGAATTTTCCGCCGCGCGGCATTGGTGCACGCAGTATTGAGCAGCTGCAAGATGCGGCGCGCTCGCACCAGTGCGCGTTGGCCGACGCTGTCGATGCGGTGGCTGGAAAAGCAGGCACCAACTTGCGTGCCTTTGTGGCCAAGCTGGAGGTCATGCGCGAGCAAACGTTGGGCAAAACGTTGCGCGAAATCATTGAGATGGTGTTGGAGCACAGCGGCTTGGTGACGCACTACGAAACCGAACGCGAGGGCGAAGACCGCTTAGAGAACTTGGGCGAATTGGTCAACGCCGCTGAGAGCTTTGTGACGCAGGAAGGTTTTGGTAAAGAGGCGGTTGCCTTGCCACTGGACGAAGTCGCGGGCACCGTGGAGCCACTGAGCGTCGAGGCCGCTGCGCAGCTGGGCTTGCAGGCTGACACCGGTGAGGTGCTCTCGCCTTTGGCTGCCTTCTTGACCCATGCTGCACTGGAGGCGGGCGACAACCAAGCGCAAGCCGGCACCGAGGCCGTGCAGCTCATGACGGTGCACGCCTCTAAAGGGCTTGAGTTTGATGTGGTGTTCATCACGGGCCTGGAGGAGGGCTTGTTCCCCAACGAGCGCGCACTCACCGATGTGGACGGCGTGGAGGAGGAGCGTCGCTTGATGTACGTAGCCATCACACGCGGGCGCAAGCGCTTGTATTTGAGCCACTCGCAAACACGCATGTTGCATGGCCAAACGCGCTACAACATCCGCAGCCGCTTCTTTGATGAATTGCCCGAGAACACACTGAAATGGCTGTCACCGCCCAGTGGTGGCTTTGCCAGCCCGATGACGGCCAACAGCCAAAAGGCGTGGAACAACGGTTTTGACAAAGCCGCACGCTACGGCGCTGGCGCGGCTGCCTCGCCAGCGTGGTCACCCGCGTGGCATGGCGACACCAGCGGTCAAACTGCCCAAGCGTTGCAGCCCAGCGACCGCGGTGCCAACGCACAAGGCATACGTGCTGGGGTGGGCGTGTTTCACAACAAGTTCGGTGAAGGCAAGGTGCTGGCCATTGAGGGGCAGGGCGATGACGCCAGGGCCCAAGTGGCCTTCAGCCGCCACGGCACCAAGTGGCTGGCGCTGTCGGTTGCGAAACTCACGGTGGTGTAGGCCCAAGCGGGCGCAGTAGCAGTGGCGTTCAGCCTGCTGGGTTGTCGCCCGAATGCCAAGCGTCGCCATGTGTGGCTGCGGTGGCGCGGCACTCAAGCAATCATGTGTTTCAACAGCGGTGTGCTTCAACTGTCTTGTGCTTCAACTGCCTTGTGCTTCAACAACGTCGTGCTCAAACTGCTTTGTGCTCCAACAGTAGCGTGCTTGAGCGATGGCGTGTTTACGCGGTGGTGTCCACCACATGCGTGCCCTGAAAGCTGTCTTGGTAGGTGAAGTAAATGGACGCGAAGAACATGGCCGCTAACACCATGGTGGCCGGCATGAGCAGCATGTTGATGACGGCGACGCTGCCTAGCAAGCCTGCGATCACGCTCACGACCAAGCTGGAAAAGGTGATGATGCCCATCCAGGCGAGTATGAACATGGTCATGGCACCTTTGTTGTTCCAGCACGCCATGGCGCTGAAAAACAAGCTTTTGCCGGGCGAGACATCGTGCCAAAACACCAAGGCCGGTGCGTGCCAAAACACCACCGCCATGGGGATGTACAGCAGCAGGCCCACCCACAGTGCGGTGCCAAAACTTGCGTCAGACGCCATACCTTCAGTCAGGGGCTCACCCAGCATGTACAGGCCAGCAAACTGCCCACCGTCTATGAGCATGGTGATGCCAATCACACCCAAGAAGGCTGCGGTGTACAGCACGCCAAGCTGCAGCATGGCGTTGCGTTTGGCAGGCCCTGCCGTGAAGGCCGTGACCAAGGTTTTGGGCAGGGGGAATTGACCTGTTGACGCCAAGCGGGCGGCATTGATCAGGCCCAGGCTGGCGGCAGGCAATATCAGCAGTGACAGGGCACTGCCCAGCACCGGCACCATGGACAGCACCGACACGGCGCCCATGAACAAGAAGAACAGGCCGCCCAAAGCCAGGGGCTGGCGAATAAAGGTTTTGATGCCCAAGCGTACCCACTGGATACCTTGACTTGGCGAAACGGTGTGCAATTTCATAGGCTGATTGTGCGTCATGCGGCGTGTGCGCTGCTGCGCTCAGCGTCCAATGCGCTGAGCTGTAAGGGCTTTGTGGCCCGCGCACGTACGATGCGCTCGAAATGTGTGGGGTCGTGTGGTTTGAGCATGCTGGCCTCGCGCGGCAGGTAAAAGTCCCACAACCTAGACGTCCAAAAGCGCAACCCGGCCGCGCGCAACATGGGGTTGAGCAAGGCGCGCTCGGCACTGCTCAGGGGTCTGACGCTCTCGTAGGCCGCCAACAAGGCGTGGGCGCGCTCTAGGTCCCATTCGCCAGTGTCCAAATGAATGGCCCAGTCGTTGAGACACACAGACACATCAAACAGCCACGCGTCAACGCCTGCGAAGTAAAAGTCAAAAATGCCGGTGAGCGTATCGCCTTCAAACATCACGTTGTCGCGGAACAGGTCTGCATGCACTGGGCCGCGTGGCAGGGCGGCGTAGGCACTGCTGTTGGCAATATGGTTTTGAAAGGCCAGCTCTTGTTGCAGCAACTGGCGTTGCTCGGCGTTGATGTGTGGCAGCACGGTGGGCACAGTGTCGTTCCACCAAGCGAGTCCGCGCAGGTTGGGCTGCTGCATGTCGAACGACTGAGCTGCTATGTGCATGTGTGCCAAGGTGCGACCCAAGGCCACACAATGAGCTGCGGTGGGCTGCAGCTGGCTTTGGCCTGCGAGTTTGTTCACGACTGCAGCGGGTTTGCCTGCCACGTTGTGCAAGATGCGGCCACTGGCGTGCGCCTTGGGGTCTGGCACGGCGATGCCGTTGGCCGCCAAGTGCTGCATGAGCTTGAGATAAAACGGCAGCTGCTCCGCGCTCAGGCGCTCAAACAAGGTGAGCACGTAGGTCTGTGAGACACCGCCTTGGCTGGCCGTGACGAAGTAGTTGGTGTTTTCAATGCCGCCTTTGATGCCTTGCATATCGACCAATTCGCCCAGTTCCAGCGCGTTGAGTAGTGTTTGGGCTTGATCGTGGCCCACTTCCGTGAATACAGCCATGGCCTACAACTCCAAGCCGGTGGCGACGTCGGCACAGACAGCCACAGCGTCGGTGGGCAAGAGGTTGGCAAGGCGTGGGTACATGGTGGGTAGCGGTTGGAAGCTGTTGGAAGTGGTTGCCAAAAAAGAAGGGTTGGTGCGGCGCGGCTGAAAGTCCGAACAATCGGCCATTTTATTCTAGGCAAGGCTTGGCCTTACGCATAATGTCACCCATGAATACACCGCTTGCCGCCCCACAAAAAACATTGGTCTTGGTCGATGGCTCCAGTTACTTGTACCGAGCCTTTCACGCCATGCCGGATTTGCGGGTAGACCGCAGCGACCCCAACAGTGCCCCTACTGGCGCGGTGCGCGGCATGATCAACATGATGCAGTCCTTGGCCAAAGAGATTCAGTCGGACTATGCGGTGTGTATTTTTGATGCCCCAGGCCCCACTTTTAGGGATGAGATTTACCCGCAGTACAAGGCGCAGCGCGCACCCATGCCCGACGACTTGCGCGCTCAAATTGAGCCGATTCACGAAGTGGTCAAGCTCATGGGCTGGCCCGTGATGGCGGTCAAGGGTGTGGAGGCCGATGATGTCATTGGCACGTTGGCCAAGTTGGGCGCGCAGCAAGGCTTCAAGGTCATGATCTCCAGCGGCGACAAAGACCTGAGCCAGCTGGTGGAGCCCAGCATCACCGTAGTGGACACCATGAACGGCAAGCGTCGCGATGTGGCGGGCGTGACCGCTGAGTTTGGCGTGCCGCCCGAGTTGATGGTGGACTACCAAACCTTGGTTGGCGATACGGTGGACAACGTACCCGGTGTTGCCAAAGTGGGCCCCAAGACGGCGGCCAAGTGGCTGGTGGAGTATGGCTCGCTGGATAATTTGTTGGCCAATGCGCTAGACATCAAGGGCGTGGCAGGGCAAAACCTGCGCGAGGCAGTGGACTGGCTGCCCACAGGCCGGTCATTGGTGACCATCAAAACCGACTGCGATTTGGCCGCCGAGATCGCCAGCTGGCCGGATTTGGCCGCCTTGGCCAAACACACGCCAGACGAGCAGGCCTTGTCTGCGTTTTACGCCCGCATGGGTTTCAAGAGCCTCATCAACAAGGGCACGGTGGCGCAAAGCGCCAAGCCTGCTGCCGCTAAAAAGGCCGCAGGTGGCATGTCGGGCTCGTTGTTTGACGACGACAGCACCGGCGAGGGCAGCGGTGCCGCGTCGGTGGGTGAGGTGGGCGGGCTGGACCCGGCTGCAGCCAACTCCAGTGTGACCGGGCCATTGACCTACACCACCGTGCTCACAGCTGAGGCCTTGCAGTCTTGGGTGACCAAACTCATGGCTGCACCGCTGGTGGCGGTGGACACCGAGACCAACGCCTTAGACCCCATGACGGCCGAGTTGGTGGGCATCAGTGTGTGCATCACGCCGGGCGAGGCCGCCTACATACCTGTGGGCCACAACTACCCGGATGCGCCCGCGCAGCTGCCTGCACAGCATGTGCTGGACGCTTTGCGGCCTTGGCTGGAAAGCGCTGAGCACCACAAGCTGGGTCAGCATGTGAAGTTTGATAGGCACATTTTTGCCAACTGTGGCGTGCAAGTCAGGGGCTACGTGCACGACACCATGCTGCAAAGCTACGTGCTAGAGGTACACAGGCCGCACGGTTTGGAGAGCTTGGCCAAGCGCCACGTGGGCCGCACGGGCCTGAGCTTTGAGGACTTGTGCGGCAAGGGCGTGAATCAAATCACCATGGCGCAGGTGGCGGTGGATACCGCCAGCCAGTACGCCTGCGAAGACGCAGACATGTGTCTAGACGTGCACTTGCACCTCTACCCCAAGCTGAAAAGCTTTGCCGGTTTGAAGCGCATTTACGAACTGGAAATGGCCAGCAGCGAGGCCCTGTTCCGCATCGAGCGCAACGGTGTGCTGATCGATGGCCCCACCCTGGCCAAACAAAGCAACGAGCTCGGTGCGCGCATTGTGGCGCTAGAGGCCAAAGCCCACGAGCTGGCACAACAGCCATTCAACCTAGGCTCGCCCAAACAAATCGGCGAGATTTTCTTCACCAAACTGGGCTTGCCCGTAGTGAAAAAAACCGCCACGGGCGCACCCAGTACCGACGAAGAAGTGTTGGAAAAGCTGGCCGCCGACTACCCGTTGCCCGCGTGCATTTTGGAGTACCGCGGCTTGGCCAAGCTCAAAAGCACCTACACCGACAAGCTGGCGGGACTGGCCAATGCCAAGACCGGACGTGTGCACACCCACTATGCGCAGGCCGTGGCCGTGACCGGGCGGTTGTCCAGCAATGAGCCCAACTTGCAAAACATCCCCGTTCGCACGGAAGAAGGGCGGCGGGTGCGCGAGGCCTTTGTGGCCCCCGCTGGGCGCATGATTGCAAGCGCCGACTACTCGCAAATTGAGTTGCGCATCATGGCGCACCTAAGCGAAGACCAGGCCTTGATCCATGCATTTAAAGCAGGCTTGGACGTGCACCGTGCCACGGCCGCCGAGATCTTCAACGTGGGCCTGGATCAAGTCACTTCCGAGCAGCGCCGCTATGCCAAGGTCATCAACTTTGGCTTGATTTACGGCATGAGCGCCTTTGGCTTGGCTAAAAATCTAGGCATAGACAACACGGCCGCCAAAAACTACATACAAACCTACTTTGAACGCTACCCCGGCGTTCGCCAGTACATGGAAGAGACGCGCGAGCAGGCCAAGGCGCAAGGCTTTGTGGAAACTGTGTTTGGACGCCGCCTGTATTTGCCGGAGATCAATTCGCCCAATGGCCCACGCCGAGCGGGTGCCGAGCGTGCGGCCATCAACGCGCCCATGCAAGGCACAGCAGCCGATCTCATCAAGATGAGTATGTTGAAGGTGCAAGAGGCGCTAGACCAAGCCAATAACGGCGTGATCATGATCATGCAAGTGCACGATGAACTGGTGTTTGAGCTCCCGCTGGAGCAAGCCGACTGGGTGCGTGAGCAGGTGCCCAAGCTCATGGCCGATGTGGCACAGCTGCGTGTGCCGCTGTTGGCTGAGGTGGGTATGGGCGCCAATTGGGAGCAGGCGCATTGAGTGCAGGCATTCGCACCTGTACCTAGCGTGCACCTGGTGACGCCACAACACCCGTCACGACCCACGCCGCGCCAGAATATGCCCCCAAACTCTGTAGGCTTGAAAAATAAGTGCAAACTGATGATAGGACAGTGTGTACCGAAAGGTGCTACTTCTGCCGAGTTGGATTCCTGTGCTCTGAGGCGCCTCGTGCGTCCTGGTCCAGGTTCGTGCTCATGCAGGCGTGCCAGAGACGCAGCCAACGCTTGTGTCGACTTTGGCGCGGCCGCAGCAACTGCTGCTGTTTTTCATTTCACTCATCACATTCATACATTGAAGGAGACGCCGTTATGTCGCAATCACTTTCCAACGTCCACTCGTCTGTTCAAGACGCACAAGCTTTGTTAGACGCGGCCGTGCCCGCGCAGCCCGTGACGGCCAGCCGACGCACCGCGCTCAAGGCTGCGCTGGGCGTGGGCTACGCCGCTGCGGTGCTGCCAGAGTTGGCGCACTCTGCCATCAACACCAGTGGCGACGGCATTGTGCAAGGTGAGGTCATGGTCAATGTGGATGGGTTTGACGTGCCGGTGTTCCGCAGCCAGCCCAAGGGTGACGGCCCATTCCCTGTGGTGTTGGTCTTGTCTGAAATTTTCGGTGTGCATGAGCACATTGCCGACATCACACGCCGTTTTGCCAAGCTGGGCTACATGGCATTGGCGCCTGAGTTGTTTATTCGCCATGGTGACGCGCAGGGCTATGCTGTGATGGCGGACTTGTTCAAAGAAGTCATCAACAAAGTACGCGACGAGCAGGTCATGGCCGACCTCGACGCCGTGGTGGCATGGGCCTCAGCCAACGGTGGTGATGTCAACCGCCTAGGCGTGACCGGTTTTTGCTGGGGTGGACGTCAAGTGTGGCTGTATGCTGCCCATCAGCCCAAGGTCAAGGCCGCGGTGGCATGGTATGGCCGTTTGGTGGGCGAGACCTCACCACGCACGCCCAAGCAGCCCTTGGACGTTGCCGCGCAGGTGCACGCGCCTGTGTTGGGCTTGTACGGTGGCGCCGATCAGGGCATTGGCCTGGACACCGTGGCACAAATGCAAAACGCCCTGAAGGCCGCCACATCCAATCGTGCAGCGCAGGCCAGCCGATTTGTGGTGTTTGACGATGCCCCCCACGCCTTCCATGCCGACTACCGCCCCAGCTACCGCGAGCAGGCAGCCAAAGAAGGCTGGGCGCAGTGCGTGCAATGGATGGCGACGCACGGCGTGAAATAAACTACGCCTACAGCCCTGCGCTCATTGCAGGGCTGTTACTTTTCTGAATTGAGATGCAATGGACTTGGCGTGGATTCTGGCTGGCACCGTGGTGGCTGGCGTGGGCAGTGTGTGGTTGGCAGCATTTTTGAGCTTTGGCGTGATGGCGCGATTGACGCGGCACATGCTCAGCTTTGCCGCTGGCGCGTTGCTGGCAACCGCGTTTTTGCAACTCTTGCCAGAGGCCATTGAAACGGGCATCAGCGTGCATTTGCTGTTTGGCGTGTTGCTAGGCGGCTTGGTGTTTTTCTTTGTGCTCGACAAGGCCGAGCTCTACCACCACGGCCATGAGCACGGCGACCACGGCATGGATTTGCACAGCGATGCACCCATCCAAGATAGCCACTCCAAGCCGCTGGCCCATGGCCACCACAGCCACAACCATGCCCACCAACACGCCAGTGGCGGCTGGGCAGTATTGGTGGGTGACAGCGTGCACGCTTTTGGCGATGGCATTTTGATTGCTTCCGCCTTCATGGCCGATTGGCGCTTGGGCGTGATTGCTTCTATGGCAGTGTTGGCGCACGAAGTGCCCCACCACATGGGCGACTTGGTGGTGCTGCAGCACGCGGGACGCGGCAACGCCAAGGCGGCCTTGCTCAAAGTATCTATGGCCGGCACCGTGACCGCGTTAGGCGGCGTTGTGGGTTATTTTTTGTTGGCGCAGTTTGCCGACATCTTGCCGCTGGTGCTGGTGATTGCAGCCAGCAGCTTCATGTATGTGGCGCTGGCCGACTTGATACCGCAGCTGCAGCGTCACGTGAGTCTGCGCGACTCAACAGGACAGCTGCTGTGGCTGGTGGCCGGTATTGCCTTGGTATTGGTGGTGGGAGAGTTCTCGCACCAAGGCCATTCACACGC
>JANREF010000031.1:0-1805 GCA_030726195.1 Burkholderiaceae bacterium
GTGCTGTTGGTGCTGTTGGTGCTGTTGGTGCTGTTGGTGCTGTTGGTGCTGTTGGCAGCCAAGTGTGATCAGCGTTGATCCAACACGCGCTTGGCCTTGCCCATGCTGCGCTCTACACCGCCGCATGGCTTGAGCACCACACGAATGCTACTGCCCACAAAGGTTTTAACGGCATGCGCCAGCGCAGCCGCTGCGGCCTGTGCCGCCGCGCTGTCATGGGTTTGGCCAGCGGCCACCTCCACATGCACGGCCAAGCTGTCCAAGTGCCCGTCTTTGCTCAACACACACTGGTAATGTGGCGCCAACACGGGCTGCTTCAAAATCAGCTCTTCAATTTGTGTGGGAAATACATTCACGCCGCGCACAATCATCATGTCGTCGCTGCGGCCTGTGATTTTTTCCATGCGTCGCATGGTGCGTGCCGTGCCGGGCAGCAAGCGCGTGAGATCGCGCGTGCGGTAACGAATAATGGGTAAGGCTTCTTTTGTCAAACTGGTGAACACCAGCTCCCCCATCTCGCCATCGGCCACCAGCTCACCGGTTTCGGGGTTGATGATTTCTGGGTAAAAGTGGTCTTCCCAAATAGTGGGGCCGTCTTTGGTCTCTATGCACTCATTGGCAACACCCGGCCCCATCACTTCGGACAGGCCGTAAATGTCCACCGCGTCAATACCCATGCGCTGCTCAATGGCCAAGCGCATGTCGTTGGTCCAAGGTTCTGCACCAAACACACCTAGGCGCAAGGAACTGCTGCGCGGGTCAATGCCTTGGCGCTCAAACTCATCGGCAATGGCCAACATATAGCTGGGCGTGACCATGATCATGTCGGGCTTGAAGTCTTGCATGAGCTGGACTTGGCGTTCGGTTTGTCCGCCACCAAACGGCACCACGGTCAACCCCAGACGCTCGGCACCATAATGCGCGCCCAAGCCACCTGTGAACAAACCATAGCCATAACTCACATGCACCATGTCGCCACGGCGAGCGCCACTGGCGCGCAAACTACGTGCCACCAAGTTGGCCCACGTGTCTATGTCGTTTTGCGTGTATCCCACGACGGTGGGCTTGCCCGTGGTACCGCTGGATGCGTGGATGCGCACAATGTTGTCGCGCGGTACAGCAAACATGCCAAACGGGTAGTTGTCGCGCAGGTCGGCTTTGGTGGTGAACGGGAACTTGGCCAGATCGCTGAGGCTGCGGCAGTCGTTGGGATGCACACCTGCGGCATCGAATTTGCTCTTGTATACGGGCGAGTTGGCGTAGGCATGGGCCAAAGTGGCCTTGAGTCGCTTCAGTTGCAGCGCACGCAACTCGTCGGTGCTGGCGGTTTCAATACGTTCCAAAGGAAGGTTGCTGGCTGGCGTGGTCATAACTTACTGGGTGAGATGAGGCAAAAAAGCTAAAGAAGACACAAGGCAATGAAGGGCGCCGAAGGCCAACGACAGGGGGCGCGGCACAGGCAACAGCAGGGTGAGTCCGATTTACGCCGGCAACACAGTGCCCTTGATGGCCATGGATTTACCCCTGAACAACGCAATCGTGGTGCCGTCTTGCTTGCGCACCACAATGTCGTAAATGCCAGCGCGCCCGCGCAACGCTTGCTCGGTCGCGGTAGCGTGCAGCACGTCACCCAAGCGCGCGGCCTCTAAAAACTCAATGCTGCAGCCAGCGGCCAATGTGGCTTGGTTGCGGCTGTTGCATGCAAAAGCAAACGCAGAATCAGCCAGGGTAAAAATAAAGCCACCGTGGCAAATGCCCAAGCCGTTCAAATGCTTGGTTTGCACCGTCATGCTCAATTGCGCCTG
>JANREF010000031.1:1905-10758 GCA_030726195.1 Burkholderiaceae bacterium
GCTGGTCATGGCGTTACTGCCCCAAGAAGTTGGGGGCGCGCTTGTCTAAAAACGCTTGCACGCCCTCCATGTAGTCGTGTGTATGGCCCATCGCCGATTGGGTATCGCGCTCCAGATCCAACTGTGCCTCTAGCGTGTTGGTCACGCTGGCACGCAACAAGGCACGTGTGGCCACCAAGGCTTTGGTGGGCATGACGGCCAGCTTGTGGGCTTGCGCCATGACAGCCTCCATCAAAGCTGCCGGCTCGCCCGGCACCACATCCCAAATGAGGCCCCATTCTTTGGCCTGTGACGCGCCCAGTTTGTCACCCGTCATAGCAAGACCCATGGCGCGGGCCAAGCCCAAGCGCTGGGTGAGCAACCAGGAGCCGCCCGCATCGGGTACCAGGCCAATTTTGCTGAACGCCTGAATAAAACTGGCCGAACTGCTGGCAAACACCATGTCGCAGGCCATGGCAAACGACGCGCCTGCGCCAGCGGCCACGCCGTTGACCGCTGCAATCGTGGGCATGGGGTGGGCCTGAAGCTTGCGCACTGTGGGGTTGAAGCATTGATCGATGACAGGGCCTGGGTCGGCACGCTGCACCATGTCTGGTCCGGGGGTGAAATCAAAGTCCGACAAGTCGGCACCAGCACAAAAACCACGTCCAGCGCCGGTGATCACGGTGCAGCGCACACCCGGTGCAGCCGCTGCGGTGTCTAAGGCCGCCCACAAGTCGGCGTGCATTTGGCGGTTGAAGCTGTTGAGCGCCTGCGGGCGATTCAAGGTGATCACAGCCACGGCATTGTCGATATGGCACAGCACGCTGGGCTGCTCGGTTGTGGGATGGGCGTTGGGGGTAGCGCTCACAAATGTCACCTTGGTTGGGTTGTCAAATCGCTTTTCAATGTAGCATTAACCAACCGAGCGGTCGGTTAATTTTTACCCTCGTTTTCCCTTATGTTTCCATCCAGCTTGTCTGATGGGTTGCCCAGCGGCTTTCACGGCAGTGCGGGCCAAGGCGACAGGCGCGCAACTGCGCATGAAAACATGGGCTTACACTGACCGGCTTATTGCACATTTCACACAACGCTTTGAGGAGATTCAACATGAGCGACGCACTGGTTCTAACCCAAACCCAAGGCCGCGCGGCCATCATCACCCTGAATCGACCCAAGCAGCTCAACGCGCTCAACGACGCCCTCATGAACGAGTTGGGCGCTGCCCTTACCGCCTTTGACCAAGACGACAGCATTGGCTGCATCATCATCACGGGCAGCGAAAAGGCCTTTGCAGCTGGTGCCGACATTGGCGCCATGGCCAGCTACACCTTTGCCGACGTGTACAAGGGCGACTACATCACCCGCAACTGGGAAACCATTCGCCGCATCCGCAAGCCCGTTATTGCAGCCGTATCCGGCTTTGCGCTGGGTGGCGGCTGCGAGCTGGCCATGATGTGCGACTTCATCATTGCCGCAGACACGGCCAAGTTCGGTCAGCCCGAGATCAAGCTGGGTATCATCCCCGGCGCGGGCGGCACGCAGCGCCTGCCCCGCGCCGTGGTCAAATCCAAGGCCATGGACATGGCATTGACCGGACGCATGATGGACGCCCAAGAGGCCGAGCGCGCGGGCCTGGTCAGCCGCGTGGTGCCCAGCGACAAGCTCATGGACGAGGCCTTAGCCGCGGCTCTCATGATTGGCGACTACTCCATGCCCAGCGTCATGGCCGCCAAAGAAGCCGTCAACCAAGCGTTTGAAGGCTCATTGGCCGACGGCGTGCACTTTGAGCGCCGCCTGTTCCACGCCTTGTTCGCCACCGATGACCAAAAAGAAGGCATGGACGCCTTTGTGAACAAACGCAAACCCAACTTCACACACCAATAAGCAGCCGCGTCAAACGGTGCCTGTTCGAAGCCCATATCAAATTTTTTAAAGTGGCCCACGCCGGGCTGAAAAATTTGGCTATAATTTGTGGCTCGGTGATGTAGCTCAGCTGGTTAGAGCACAGCATTCATAATGCTGGGGTCGGTGGTTCAAGTCCACCTATCACCACCAAACACACCTAAGCCGTTGATCCAAAAGGTCAACGGCTTTTTTGTTGTCTGTGCAATTGGATAGGCTTGCGTTGCTCAAGCAGCGCTGGGCAACGCCCATTCAGCGCCGCCCTACTCTTTGCCGTAGCTGCCCAATTGCGCCAAAAACCCGCTGCGCTCTAGCAATGAGTAGGGTTGAGGCTGCAGTTGCTGCAAGTGCAAGCTCGCGCCATGCTTGTGCAGGGTGTGCACAATTTCTTTGAGGTTGTCCAAGCCAGTGGTGTCCAGCGCAATGAGACGCTGGGTGTTCACATGCACTTCACTGCCCGGCTTGCAGTGCCTGGCCCACTCGCCAAGCGCGTCCAGTTTGCCGACCGCGCCAAAAAACAAACTGCCGTACATGAGCACATCCAAGCGCGTGCTCGATGTGTGCTGAATGCGCACCTGAAAAATATCGCTTTGCCGCTTGATGAACAGCACAAACGCCATAGCCAGACCCAGCTGCACAGCCAACGTGAGGTCGAACACAACCGTGACAAAAAACGTAGACAGCAGCATGAGCCTGTAGTGCGCACTGAATTGCTTGAGTTTTAAAAACTCGCGCCACTCCCCCATATTCCAAGCCACATACAACAAAATACCGGCCAACACGGCCAACGGTATGTGTTTGGCCAGGGGTGCGGCCACCAACACGATGGCGGCTAGAGTGACGGCGTGCACGATGCCCGATACCGGCGATGTTGCCCCGGCCCGGATGTTGGTGACCGTGCGGGCAATGGTGCCAGTCACAGGCATGCCACCGAAAAACGGCACTGCAAAATTCGCCACGCCTTGTGCCATCAGTTCTTGATTGGGGTTGTGTTTGGGCATCTCAATCAGCTGATCAGCCACCCGTGCGCACAACAGCGACTCCACCGCACCCAGCAGCGCAATGGTCATGGTGGGCAGCACCAACTGCTTGACGCTGGCCCACGAAAACGCAGGCAGCTCAAATACCGGCAGCCCTGCGGGAATGCTGCCAAAACGCTGGCCAATGGTCTCAACGGGCAACTGCATGACATAGGCCAGCGCACTCAAACTCACCAAGGCCACAATGGGCCCTGGCAAACGCGACGCCGCGCTGGCACCGCGCGTGCCACCAGGTAGGTGCTTGAGTGTTGCCAACACGGCCGAGCGCGTGTTCCACAACCTCGGCCACACAAACAAGCCCAGCACGCACAGGGACGCCAGCACAAACGCATAGGGATTGAAGCTGTTGATGTGCTGCCCCAACACGTGCATTTGCGAAAAAAAGTCGCCGGGCATCTTAGCCACATCCAATCCAAACCAGTCGCGCAGCTGGGACACGGCAATCAACACCGCAATACCGTTGGTAAAGCCAATGACCACGCTCACTGGCACGTAGCGCACCAAGCTGCCCAATTTCAACCAGCCCATAGCAAACAGCAATAAACCGGCACAAGAGGTACTCACCAGCAAACTGCCCACGCCATGGCGCTCGACAATGCCGTACACAATCACAATGAAGGCACCGGCCGGCCCACCAATTTGCACCGATGACCCGCCCAGCATCGACACCAGCAAACCGCCAATAATGGCCGTCCACAGACCGGCTTGCGGGCTTAAGCCGCTGGCAATCGCAAACGCCATGGCCAGTGGCAACGCAACAATACCCACGGTGATGCCTGAGCCCATGTCCTTGAGCGCATTGGCGCGGCTGTAATCGCGCAGGTGCAGCAACACGCGCGGCTGGAAAGACAGCCGCGGCAGCCGCCATGGGCTGTGCCCCGGCGATTGGTCAGACGCGGCAGACTGATCAGAGGGCTGGGCGTGGTGCGCTTCGTGCGCGGGCTCGTCTGTGGGCTGAGATTCGGTCATGACACAACATGTTACGCCTGCTGACTGACACCCTTGGCGGCCTGGTGAGGAGAGGTGGCAGATTTGATGCCTGGGTGCTGTGCGGAAATGCCTGCACGCCACCCGCCCCCGCCCCGTTAGGTAGATGTGTGTCCCAAGCGGATTTCTAGGGCTATAATGGCAGGCTTTGCTGGATTTGACGTGTGGTTCACGCTGCCCGACAGGTCTGCAAAATTTCGAGTTACCGCTGGCACAACAGCAGACTGCACGAAAGCAAACTGTCCGTAACAGGGGCAGCCCCGTCGTGCAGCTGGCCCAGCGAGGTGCGGCGCAAGCTGTTAACGTTTTTAGGAGTGTCCAACATGGCACGCGTATGTGAAGTAACAGGCAAAAAGCCTATGTCGGGAAACAACGTTTCCCACGCCAACAACCGGACCAAGCGTCGTTTTCTGCCAAACCTGCAGTACCGTCGTTTTTGGGTTGAGAGCGAGAACCGTTGGGTGCGTTTGCGCGTATCTAGCGCTGCATTGCGCTTGATCGACAAAAACGGTATCGATTCCGTGCTGGCCGATTTGCGCGCCCGCGGTCAAGCTTAATAGGTAGGAGAACCGAACATGGCAACCAAAGGCACACGCGAAAAAATCAAGCTGGAATCCACTGCTGGAACCGGCCATTTTTACACCACAACCAAAAACAAGAAAACCACGCCAGAGAAAATGGAGATCATGAAGTTTGATCCCAAAGCTCGCAAGCACGTGGCTTACAAAGAGATCAAGCTGAAGTAATTCGGCCAAGCCTCTTACAAAAACCGCCAAGGCTCACGCCAAGGCGGTTTTTTTACGCCCCTTGGGTAGGGCTAATGCTCAGGCTACGGCTACGGCTACTGCAACACCAACCTCTACAGCGGCTGCAGTTGGCAAACAGCAAGCCGCAGGTCAACACCAGCCCCCGCCGCGCACACCGACGCGGGTGCATTGCTACAGACACATCCATGCGGGCACACAACCACAGCAATATAGGCGCGCCCTGACACAAGCAGCGACGGGCAAGCGGACATAAAAAAAGCCCCACAAGGGGGCTTCAAAGATGGTGTCTTCACACCCGCGGGCCTAGTCTTGAGGCTAGACCCAGCGGTGCGAATGCAGTCTTTAAGACGCTTTGACCGAGCGCAGCTTCACTGAGAAGTCACGCAACGCCGCAATACCGCTGGCCTCGGCCTTCACACACCAGGCTTGCAAATCGGCAGCCAACTGGTCACGCGTTTGCGTGGTGCTGCTCCACACTTGGCGCAGCTCTTCGCGCATGGCCGTCATGGTGTCAAGCACAGGGTGTGCAGCGCGCGCTTGGGCCAACTGTGGCTTGATCTCTGCTGGTACTTTTTCGTCGTCACGGTGCAACCAACGCTTGGCAGCGGCCAGGTTGACCCAGTCTTGACCTTTGGCTTTGGCTGTTGCCAACTCGGTGCTGGCTGCGCCGCGCAAGGCTTTGGCAAAATTGGCCATCACTTCGTAGCGGTTGGCAATCACAGCCTCTAGGGTCAGCGCATCTGCTACTGGCTTGACGTCGCCCAACACCAACTGTGGTGGTACCTTGCGAACCTTGGCCCAGCCCACCATTTCCATGGCGCGAATGTATGCCCAGCCCAAGTCAAACTCGTAGGGCTTGACCGAGAACTTGGCCGACGTTGGGTAGGTGTGGTGGTTGTTGTGCAACTCTTCGCCACCAATGATGATGCCCCAAGGCGACACGTTGGTGCTGGAGTCTGCCGCTTCAAAGTTGCGGTAGCCCCAGTAGTGGCCGATACCGTTGATCACGCCTGCAGCCCAAATTGGTATCCAAGCCATTTGAATGGCCCAAATGGTCAAGCCCAACACGCCAAACAACGACACGTTGATGATGAGCATGAGTGCCACACCGGAGGCGCTGAAGCGGGTGTACAGGTTGCGCTCGATCCAGTCGTTGGGCGTGCCGTGGCTGAATTTTTCTATGGTGGCAGCCACTTTGGCTTCTGCACGGTACAGCTCTGAGCCACGGAACAACACGGTGCCAATGCCACGTGTGACAGGACTGTGCGGATCGTCATGGGTTTCACATTTGGCGTGGTGCTTGCGGTGAATAGCAACCCACTCACGCGTGACCATGCCTGTGGTCAACCACAGCCAAAAACGGAAGAAGTGCGACGGAATAGCGTGCAAATCCATGGCGCGGTGCGCTTGATGGCGGTGCAGGTAGACGGTCACGCCTGCAATGGTCAAGTGGGTCACAACCAATGTGTAGACAACCAATTGCCATGCGCTGGCGTTGGTTAATCCATTGGTCAACCAGTCAATTGCGATTTCCAACATGTAGGAATCCTATGTAATGAGATATTGAGTGCCCAGCTAGGGCCCGCTCGCCAAGCGGCTTGCGTTGCACATGGGTGCAATCGCTCGATTTTAAAGGGTTTGGCCCAATTCACCTAATCTGTCCAGCAGCCTACAGCCACCGAATGCGCGCGGCTTGATGCAAGTCAAACGGGCGTGGGTGCGACATCAGCCTCACCCACTTGCAAAACAGCCTTGTTAAGACTTGCGCGTCCAGATCGCAGCAAAGAAGCCATCCGTCGCGTGCACGTGGGGCCACAGTCGCAAATAGTCGCCTGAACACAGGCTATGGGCCAGATCCATGACCTGCGCCGCGTCGGCGCCGTCGCCGTCGCCCCTTGACAAGACTTGGCTCAACACCGATGACACGGGCACCACCTCGAAATTGTCGTGGGCGGCGGTGAATGCATCGGCCACACCTTCATTTTCGGCCTGCAGCAAGCTGCACGTCGCGTATACCAAGCGACCACCAGGCTTGACCATGTTGGATGCACTGTCCAAGATGTCTTTTTGCAGCTGTACCAACTCGTCCATTTCCTGCGGCTTGAGACGCCACTTCAGGTCCGGGTTGCGGCGCATGGTGCCCGTACCCGAGCACGGTGCATCCACCAGCACACGGTCCATCTTGAAGCTCAGGCGCTTCACGCGTTCGTCCCGCTCGTTACTGATAGCGGCGGTTTGCACATTGCTCAGACCGCTGCGTGCCAAGCGGGGCTTGAGCGCGTCCAAACGGTGAGCAGAGGTGTCAAACGCATACAAGCGGCCGGTAGAGCGCATGTCAGCGCCCATGGCCAAGGTTTTGCCACCTGCACCTGCACAAAAGTCCGCCACCATTTCGCCGCGCTTGGCACCCACCAGGGCCGCCAACAGCTGAGAGCCCTCGTCTTGCACTTCAAAGTCACCCGCTTCGAAGCCAGGAAACTTGGCCAGTGACGGGTTGCCCTCGAGGCGCAAACCCCAGGGCGAGTATGGCGTGACAACGCTGGGCATGGATTTGTTCAGCAGCGCTTTTTGCACCGTCTCACGCTTGGCTTTGAGCGCATTCACGCGAATGTCCAGCGTCGCGGGCGTATTCAAGGCGTCTGCCAGGGCCATAAAGCCTTCGCCAACTTGCGCCTTGAGCGGGTCGACCAACCATTGCGGCAAGTTGTGCTTGTGCAAGTCCAAAAAGTCACCGTCTTGCGCAGCGTCGCACTGCGCCAGCCAGGCCGCCTCGGGCTTGGTCAACGAAGAGGCAATGAACTCCCGCGGGCCATGAAAGCCCAAAATAGCCAGCTTGCGCTCACGCGCGCCTGGGCCAGAGCGAGCGAGGTATTCAAAGCGCGCTTTGAAGCGCACCACTTTGTAAGCCGTCTCAGACACGGTGGCGCGCTCACGCGGGCCAAGGGTGCGGTTGTCGCGGAAATATTTGGCCACCGTCGCATCTGCGGGGTGGGAGAAAGTCAGCACGCGCGCAATAAGTGCGCCGGCGTGGTCAATAAGAGCGTTTGGATGCATAACGCTATTGTCCCATGCGGGATAATGCTCGGTTATGTCCGAAATAGCCAAACAAGTCCGCCGCAGGCGCACCTTCGCCATCATCTCCCACCCAGACGCGGGTAAAACCACGCTCACAGAAAAACTGTTGCTGTTTTCGGGTGCCATCAACATCGCCGGCAGCGTCAAAGCGCGCAAGGCAGCACGCCATGCCACCAGCGACTGGATGGAAATCGAGAAGCAGCGTGGTATTTCTGTGGCCAGCTCGGTGATGCAAATGGAATACCGCGACTGCGTCATCAACCTGCTCGACACACCCGGACACCAAGACTTCTCGGAAGACACCTACCGCGTGCTGACTGCCGTGGACGCGGCATTGATGGTGATTGATGCGGCCAACGGCGTAGAGCCCCAAACGCGGCGCTTGCTGCAGGTGTGCCGCGCGCGCAACACGCCGATCTTGACCTTTGTTAACAAAATGGACCGTGAGGTGCAAGGCCCGCTGGACGTGATGGACGAAGTCGAGCGTGAGCTGGGCATGACCGTGGTGCCCTTCACATGGCCAGTGGGCATGGGCAAGCGTTTTCATGGCGTGTACGACCGACGCACGGACCAAATGCGCGTATTCGATGCAGGCGAGGACAAGCGCGGCGGCGAAGAAGAAATTTTGTCTGGCCTGGACAACCCAGAATCCGCCAAGCGCTTTGGCGCCGAGTTTGCCGACGCCAAAAGCGAGTTAGAACTCATTGACGGCGCAAGTCCCGAGTTTGATGCCAAAGCGTTCTTGGCTGGCGAGCAAACACCCATGCTGTTTGGCTCTGCTGTGAACAACTTTGGCGTGCGCGAAGTGCTGGATGCTTTGGTCGATTTGGCGCCGCCGCCAGAGCGTCGCACCACACTGCAGCGCACTGTAGAGCCAGAAGAGTCCAAGTTCACCGGCGTGGTCTTCAAGATTCAGGCCAATATGGATCCCGCGCACCGCGACCGCATTGCCTTTGTTCGCGTGGCCAGCGGTCACTTTGAGCGTGGTATGAAGCTCAAAGTCGTGCGCTCTGGCAAAGAGCTGCGGCCCAATACCGTGGTCAGTTTTTTGAGCCAACGCCGAGAACTGCTTGAAGAGGCCTACGCTGGAGACATCATCG
>JANREF010000032.1 GCA_030726195.1 Burkholderiaceae bacterium
GTGATGCGGTTGCCGGTCCAGTTGTGAAAATACTCGTGCGCGACCACGCTTTCAATGTTGGAGAAATCCGCATCTGTGGCGGTGGCAGGGCTGGCCAATACGAACTTGGTGTTGAACACGTTCAGGCCCTTGTTCTCCATGGCACCCATGTTGAAGTCGCTGGTGGCCACAATCATGAAGCGCTCCAGATCCAAAGGCAGCTTGAAGCGCGCTTCGTCCCATGCGATGCTGGCCATGAGTGAGTGCATGGCGTGCTCGGTTTTATCTAGATCGCCAGGGCGAACGTAAATTTGTAGCAAGTGGCTGTTGCCGTTGCGCGCGGTGACGCGCTGCTCGCGGCAAGCCAGTTGCCCGGCTACCAACGCAAACAAGTAGCTGGGCTTGGGGTGCGGATCTACCCATTTGGCAAAGTGGCGGGTGTCGTCTATGGGGCCGCTGTCGACCAAGTTGCCGTTGCTCAGCAGCACCGGGAAGGCCGTTTTGTCGGCACGCAGTGTCACTGTGTAAGTGGCCATCACGTCGGGGCGGTCTAAGAAGTAGGTGATACGCCTGAAGCCCTGTGCCTCACACTGTGTGAAAAAGCAGTCGCCGCTCATGTACAAGCCCATGAGTTGGGTGTTGGTGCTGGGGTTGCAGGTGGTCAGGATTTCCAGCTCAAAGGGCTCTTGGCCCTCGGGCAGGCTTTCCAACACCAGTTGGTTGCCGTCTTTTTTGAAGCTGCAGCCTTGGCCGTTGACCAGTACGCGTGTGGGAATCAAGTCTTCGCCGTCAAGGCGCAGTGCGTCTTGCGCCGCATCGGGGTTGCGCCGCACACGCATTTTGTTTAATACGCGGGTTTTGGTGGGGTCGAGGTCGAAACCCAACTCCACGCTGTCTATCCAAAACGCGGGCGCTTGGTAGTCTGCGCGTTTGATCAACGTGCTGGCGGTACCGCCATCTGCCATGAGTGCTTGCATTGCTGTATTCCTGTAATTCCCTTGCTGCTTGCTGCAGCGTGCGCTCGTATGTGCGCCGTTAAACGCCTTGCTTCAGCGCGGCTTCAATGAACATGTCTAAATCGCCGTCGAGTACCTTTTGCGTGTTCGACGCTTCAACGCCTGTGCGCAAGTCTTTGATGCGGCTTTGGTCGAGCACGTAGGACCGAATTTGGTGACCCCAGCCTACGTCGGTTTTGCCGTCTTCTAGGTTTTGCTGCGCTTCCATGCGTTTGCGCATCTCCAAGTCGTACAGCTTGGAGCGCAGACGTTTCCAGGCCACATCGCGGTTGCCGTGCTGGCTACGCCCGTCTTGACACTGCACCACCGTGCCGGTGGGGATGTGGGTGAGACGAACGGCAGAGTCGGTTTTGTTGATGTGCTGGCCACCAGCACCGCTGGCGCGGTAGGTGTCGGTACGCACGTCGGCGGGGTTGATTTCGATTTCTATGGAGTCGTCTACCTCTGGGTAGACAAACACCGACGCAAAGGAGGTGTGACGTCCGCCCGATGAGTCAAACGGCGATTTGCGCACCAGCCGGTGCACACCACTTTCGGTGCGCAGCAGGCCAAAGGCGTAGTCGCCTTCCACTTTGATGGTGCAGCCTTTGATACCGGCCACGTCGCCCGCTGTTTCATCTTCAATGGTGGTTTTGAAGTCTTGACGCTCGGCGTAGCGCAGGTATTGGCGCATGAGTATGCTGGCCCAGTCGCAAGCCTCGGTACCGCCTGCGCCAGACTGGATGTCCACAAAGCAGTTGTTGGGGTCGGCCTCATGGCTGAACATGCGGCGAAATTCCAGGCGCTCCACAATGGCAGTGAGGCCATTGACATCGGCACTGATGGCCTGCAAGCCTTGAGGGTCGTCTTGTGACATCTCAAACAACTCGGCGTTGTCCGACAAGTCGGCGTCCAGTTTGGCGATCACGCCCACCACGTCGTCGAGTTGCTTTTTCTCTTTGCCCAACTCTTGCGCGCGCTTGGGGTCGTTCCAAACTGTGGGGTCTTCTAAAGCGGCCTCAACTTCGCTCAGGCGCGCGGCTTTGCTTTCGACGTCAAAGATACCTCCGTAACTCACCCACGCGCTCTTGCAAGTCGTCGATGAGGTT
>JANREF010000033.1:0-5820 GCA_030726195.1 Burkholderiaceae bacterium
GAGTAAGCCTGCGCGCACCGCCATGGCGGGCAGCATGGACACGCCCAAGCCGGCTTCCACCATTTGAATAAGGGTGGTCAAACTGGTGGCCTCAATATCCGACGGCTGCGTGGCTTTGCCCCGCCGCGTGGTGGGGCCGGCGGCCATGGTGTGCTCGCGCTGGCAATGGCCCTCGCCCAGCAACATGAGGCGGTGCATATCCAAGCCCTTGAGGGTTGGCGCGGCCTTGGCCGCCAGCGACTCTGCTGTGGATGTGATCAGCCACAGCTCCTCTTCAAACAACGGCCACACGTGCAGGCGCCCCGTATCCATGGGCAAGGCAATGAGGGCTGCATCCAACTCACCTGTGTCCACGGCGTGCAGTAAATGTTCGGTTTGTTCTTCGCGCAGCAGCACGCGCAGCGTGGGCGCTTGTTGGCGCAGTGTGCGCAGCAGGCCAGGCAGCATGAACGGCGCAATGGTGGGAATGGCCCCCAGCGAGATGGTGGCATTGAGTGGGTCAGCGCTGTGCTTGGCTGCAGCCATCAAGTCACCGCCCAAGGCCAGTAGCGTTTGGGCGCGTGCGACCGTGTCTTGGCCAACGGCTGTGAGCAACACGCGTTTGTTGCTGCGCTCCACCAATTGCACCCCCAGTGCGCTTTCCAGCTCTTGTATGCCCGCCGAAAGTGTGGATTGGGTGACGAAGCAGGCCTGTGCAGCACGCGTGAAATTGAGGGTGCGTGCCAGCATCACCAGATAGTGCAATTGCTTGAGCGACAGGTTGGAGGCGGCTTGATGGTTGGTGTTGGGCATTTTATGAATCGGCTTAAGCGATTGTTGGTATCGTAATTATCAGTTTTACAGATTGATAGTGCAAGCCCACAATAGCGCCATACCAACCGCTAAACCCTAGAAAGGAAGCACCCCAATGAGCCACGCCAACGCCGCATCCGTCACCATCCAAAACCTCGAGGCCGCATTCGCCGGCGAGTCCATGGCCCACATCAAATACCGTTATTTCGCCAAAGTGGCACGCGAGGCCGGTGACATTGCCACTGCTGAGGCGTTTGAGGCCACAGCCGATCAAGAAGTACAGCACGCCTTCGGCCACTTGGATTTGTTGTACCCCAAGTCCAAGCTCACACCTGCGAAGGCTTTGGAAATTGCCATTGAAGGCGAAACCTACGAGTACACAGAGATGTACCCCAAGTTCCGTCACTTGGCAGTGGAAGAGGGCAACACGGCGGCCGTGGCCGAGTTCGACGAGCAAATTGCCGAAAGTAAAGAGCACGCCGAGCAGTTCAAGGCCGTGCTTGAAAAAGCCGCCAAGCGTTTTGCAGCCTTGGCCAAAGTCGAAGAGCGCCACGCCAACCATTACAAGGTCGCCTTAGAGCGCGCCCAGGCCTTTGCTGCGCAATAAGCGCCGCGCCGCCTGCAACAAACCGTCAACCCTTTCAAACCATTTCAACCAGATAGAAGAGAGAATCACCATGAAGACATACTTGTGCATTGTTTGCGGCTTTGTGTACGACGAAGCGGCTGGCCGCCCAGAAGACGGCATTGCGCCCGGTACCTTGTGGGCCGATGTGCCTGAGTCCTGGGAGTGCCCAGACTGCGGCGTTGCCAAGGCCGACTTTGAAGCCGTAGAAATTTAAGCCACCACCCCAACCGTTTGAGACCATCATGAGCACCACCACCCAGACCACAAGCCAAGCCCCAACCTGCGCAGCCTCAACGGGCCACACTACAGTGATTGTGGGCTCGGGCCTGGCTGGGTGGACGGTAGCCCGTGAACTGCGCGCGCTGTTGCCACAGGGGCGCATCATCGTCATCAGCGCCGACGCAGGCGACTTTTACAGCAAGCCCATGCTGTCCAACGCGTTTGCTCTCAAGAAGACGGTGGACGGCTTGGTTGCCATGGCCGGTGCGGCGCAAGCGACCAAAGTCGGCGTGGACTTGATGGCGCACACCGACGTGCGCGCCATAGACACCGCCGCGCAAACACTGCACACCAGTGGCGGCGACGTGCACTACGACCAGTTGGTTTTGGCCGTCGGTGCAGACCCCATTCGCCTGAGCATGCCCGGCGATGAATACGTGTTGTCGGTGAACAACTGGCAGGATTACGCAGCTTTCAGGGCCGCTTTAGACGGCTGCACCGACGCCGCCAACCCTGGCCGCCGAGCGCGTGTGTTGATCATGGGCGCAGGTCTCATTGGCAGTGAATTTGCCAACGACTTGATCACAGGCGGGCACGAGGTGCATGTGGTGGACCCCGGTGAGCGCCCCTTGGCTGCCTTGCTCGCACCCGAGCAAAGCGCGGGCTTGCAGCAAGCGCTGGTCGACTTGGGTGTGCGTTTTCACTTGGGCACCACTGCCACAGGCGTGAGCGTGGGTGACGACGGTGCCAAGCACGTGACCCTGAGCAACGCCGGGGTGGTAACAGCCGACGTGGTGTTGTCGGCTGTGGGTTTGCGCGCGCGCACCGCGTTGGCTGTGGCCAGCGGTTTGGAGGTGGGGCGCGGCATACACGTCGATGCCATGGGGCAAACGAGCGCGCCCAATGTTTACGCGGTGGGCGACTGTGCGGCCTACGCCAGCGCGGCCAAGCCCGAGCTCTTTGATGGCGCACCGCGCGGCTTGCCGTTTGTATTGCCCATCATGACGGCGGCCAAAGCCATTGCCAAAACCTTGGCTGGTGAGCCCACACCCATCGTGTTTGCGCCTATGGCGGTACGCGTAAAAACACCTGCTTTCCCGCTGAGTGTGCAGGCCTGAGGTCGAACGGGTAAGGTCTGAGTGCTAGGCCTCGCGCGGGTAGGGCTAGGCTTGTGGCGGCTTGTGCTGTTCGGCGCGCCACACCAGCCACAGCGCGGTGCCGCCTAAGCTGGCAAAGCCTAGGGCCACAGGCACGAGTGTGCCGTTGTACAGCTGCCCCACCACGGTGCCGACGGTGAGGGAGATCACGTTGGCAATGGCCGCAATAATGGCCGCCGCCGTGCCGGCGATGTGCCCCATGGGCTCCATGGCCAAAGCGTTGAGGTTGCCAAACAGCAAGCCAATGCAAAACAGCGCTACCAATCCAAAGCCGAAAAATACGGCAAACGGCACGGTCATGAACGCGCTCAACGTTGCCATGCCCACGCCAATGGCAACCAACGCCACCAGACCACGCATGACCAAGTAGCGCATGCCCAGTGTCTCAACCCAGCGCGAGTTCAGCAGTGACGACACGCCAAACCCCAGCGCTTGCAAGCCAAAATACACCACAAAGATGCTGCCCACTTGGTATTGCACTTGAAAGATTTGCTGCGTGGACGTGAGGTAGCCAATGAAGCTGCCAAACACCAAGCCCATCGCCACAGCGTAGCGCAGTGTTTGAGGGTGGCCGACCACGTGTTTGGCACCGTGCCAAATGGTGGCCACACGCCAAGGCACACGTTGGCTGGGGGGGAGGGTTTCGTCTAGCGCCAGCCACACCCAGGCGCCCACGCATAGGGCGTACAGCACAAAAAATGCAAAAATCACGCGCCACTGCGCCAGCCACATCAAGCCTTGGCCCAAGGCGGGTGCGAGCACAGGGGCCATGATGAAAATCATCATGACCAGTGACAGCACCTTGGCCATTTCGCGCCCTTGGAACTTGTCTCGCACGATGGAGACCACAGACACCACCGGCCCGGCTGCGCCCAGCCCTTGTATCACGCGCCCCAGAAGCATCACGCCCATGCTGTGCGACAGCAAGCACACCACTGCGCCCACCATGTACAGCGCCAAACAGCCCAGCAGCAAAGGCTTGCGCCCGAAGGCATCCGACAAAGGCCCGGCAACCAATTGCCCAATGGCCATGCCGCCAAAGACGGCCGACAAAATCAGTTGGGGCTGGTTGACGTAGGTACTGTTCAGGTCTCGCCCAATGTGGGCCAGGGCCGGCAGCATGGCGTCGATGGAGATGGCCGCCACCGACATCAGTGTGGCCATGAGTGCCACAAAAGCCGCTGGTACGCGCCTTGGTGTGTGTGCCGCAGCGGTGGTGTGAGCTGTGTCCATACGCGGTGTCTGCCCCTGTGGGACACTCCATAAATCAGTAAAAAATAGGCCTATGAATAAGCGGCTATTCTCCCATGATGACCCAGTTGCCCACATTCAAAATTCCACGCTCCGTATTGGTGGTCGTGTATGCCTTGCCTGCGGATGTGGCTGGCCACGCAGGCCCAGCTGATACAGCCGATACTTTCAGCGAGACCGCATGGCATCAAGCACAGGTGCTGTTGTTGGAGCGCGCTGGGCATGCCGGATTTTGGCAAAGCGTGACGGGCTCGCTAGACCATATCGACGAGCCGTTTGAGGACTGCGCCGCGCGCGAGGTGTTGGAGGAGACTGGGATAGACGCAGCCGCGCCTGGCTGCTTGTTGCACGATTGGCAGCTGGAGAATGTGTATGAAATTTATCCGCAGTGGCGCTGGCGCTATGCCCCGCACGTGAGCCACAACACCGAACGCGTCTTTGGTCTGCGTGTGCCGCAGCTGCAGCCCATTGAGCTCAGTGCCGAGCACACTGCCTACGAATGGCTGCCCATAGGCAGCGCTATGCAGCGGTGTTTTTCGCCGTCCAACACAGAGGCCATTTCGTGGCTGCCCAGGTTGGGCAGTGCCACAGGCCGTGGCGCTGGCTAAGCGATGTACCCTTTAAAACTGGCCACCTACAACATACACAAAGGCGTGCAGGGCTTGGGGCCGCTGCGCCGCCTTGAAATACACAACCAGCGCACGGGCTTGGACACCGTGGGTGCGGATGTGGTGTGCTTGCAAGAGGTGCGCGCCTTCAACCACCGCTTGGCCACACGCTTGCCGCAGTGGCCCACCACCGACCATGGTCAAACCCTGGCTGGTGAAGCCTACCAGTGCGTGTACAAAAGCAATGCGGTCACGCGCTTTGGCGAGCATGGCAACGCCGTTTTGTCCAAATGGCCGGTGTCGTTGGTTGGGCACTACGACGTGTCTGATCACCGCTTAGAGCAGCGCGGCTTGCTGCACGTGTGTGTGGACACGCCGGCAGGCCCACTGCACGTCATCAATGTGCACCTAGGCCTCATTGCCGCGAGTCGGCGCAGGCAAGTGCAGCACTTGCTCAACCTCGTGAACGCGCACGTCCCGGCCGACATGCCGTTGGTGGTGGCAGGCGACTTCAACGATTGGGCGCAACAGCTGCACACGCCGCTGTCGCACGCCCAGCTGGTCACGGTGCAAGGGCCGGCACTGAAAACCTTTCCATCGCGCCTGCCTGCGTTGAGCATGGACAGAATTTATGGCCGGGGCGTCCAGTTGCTCAGCGCCACCGTACCGCGTGGCCAGCCGTGGTACCGCTGGTCGGATCATTTGCCGTTGGTTATGGATATGCAAATGCAAAGGCAAATGCAAATGCCTTTGCCTTTGCCTTCACAGGTGCAGACAACGGTGCACAGGAAGTGTGGGCTGTGAAACCTGCAGTGCCTGCGCGCAATGGCCACCGTGTGCGTTTGCTTGCGGGTGCGCACGATTTGTTCCCAGCCATGATTGCTGCCATGGCAGCAGCGCGCCACAGCATACACATAGAGACCTACATCTTTGACTTCGATGGCGAGGCCTTGGATGTGGCCAACGCATTGGCTGACGCGGCGCTGCGCGGCGTGCAAGTGCGCATAGCCCTAGACGGCGTGGGCACACCCGCAGTGCCGTTGCTGTGGCAGCAGCGATGGGCGCAAACTGGTGTGCAGTGGCGCAGACACGCGCCCCTGGGGCGTTTGGGCTTGTTGATTCCCAGTCGGTGGCGACGCTTGCACCGCAAGCTGTGTGTGGTGGA
>JANREF010000033.1:5920-10724 GCA_030726195.1 Burkholderiaceae bacterium
TCAAAGGTGCGGCCAAACGCATACGCGGCCAACGCGGGGCAGTGCCCTATGGTTTTGATACCAACCCACCCGAAGTGGACGGTGTGGCCGCGCGTTTGGTGCTGCGAGACAACGTGTTACACCGCAACGACATCGAGTGGGCCTACATCGATGCCATGGCCCAAGCACAGACCGATATCGTGATCGCCATGGCTTACTTCGTACCGGGCGCGCGCTTGCGCAGGGTCATGCGCGCGGCGGTCAGGCGCGGTGTGCGTGTGCATGTGATTGTGCAGGGCCGCTATGAAAATTTCATGCAGTTTCGCGCGGCCAGGCCCATTTACAAGCGCCTCATGGCCAGTGGCATCCGTGTGTCGCATTACCAACCCAGCGCCTTGCACGCCAAAGTCGCGGTGATGGATGGACAGTGGGCCACTGTGGGTTCTAGCAACTTAGACCCTTTGAGCTTGCTGCTGGCCAAAGAAGCCAACGTGGTCATCACAGACCGAAAGTTTGCTGGCGACTTGCACGAGCGCTTGCAACTTGTGCTGTCACAATCGCAGCCGGTGGATGTCGGCTTGGGCCGTGCCAGCAGCGTTTTGGGGCTATGGGATCGCGTATTGGACGGGCTGGCTTTTGCACTCATGCGCGTGGCGCTGTGGCTGACGGGCAACCGCTACTGAGACGCCCGCTGTGCGGTGCGTTGCTGTTGCGCTCCTGCTGCGCCAGCGTAAATCCTTAGTCGCTGAGGTGGCCAAGTTGCAGGTGCTCAGCCCGCGGGGCCGGGCAGTGATACGATTTGCTCGGATTTTTTATATTCAATGCCTATTCCGCACATGCGGCGGCTACTTGCGCACGAAAGTGATTCAGCGTTATGACCCCAGAAGAAGAAGGCGTCCCGGTATCCGTCAAGATTCGAGAGCGCCTAAAGGCCAAGCGCCAGCGCTTTCACTCCAACGACAACATCGCCGCCGTCATACAGCCCGGTGAGCTCGACGCCTTGTTGGACGAGGTGTCCGAGAAAATGCAGGCCGTGTTGGACGCCATGGTGATTGACACCGAAAACGACCACAACACGGGCGACACTGCCAGACGCGTGGCCAAGATGTACCTCAAAGAGGTGTTCAAAGGCCGCTACGTGGAGGCACCAGCCATCACCGAGTTTCCCAATGCCGAGCACCTCAACGAGCTGATGATTGTGGGCCCCATCACCGTGCGCAGCGCGTGCAGCCACCACCTGTGTCCAGTGATTGGTCAGGTGTACATTGGCGTGCTGCCCAATGAGCACACCAACGTTATTGGCTTGTCCAAGTACGCCCGACTGGCCGAATGGGTGATGGGTCGCCCCCAGATTCAAGAAGAAGCGGTGGTGCAGTTGGCCGACTTGATACAAGAAAAAACCCAACCCGATGGCTTGGCCATCGTGATGGAGGCCAGCCACTTTTGCATGGGCTGGCGCGGCGTGAAAGACATGGACAGCAAGATGATCAATTCCGTGATGCGCGGTGTATTTTTAAAGGACATGAATTTGCGCCGCGAATTCCTGTCCTTGCTCCCCAGAAAGGCTTAAAGCATGTTGGTCAGACTTTTATACGTGAGCCGAGCCATCGATAAAAATGCGCAAGGTGCCATCGAATCCATCCTAGAGGCCTCTCGTGGCCACAACATCAGCAACGGCATCACCGGCATCTTGTGCTACGGCGGCGATGTGTTTTTGCAAGCCATTGAGGGTGGACGCGGCGCGGTCAACACGCTGTACAACCACATTGCCAAAGACGCCCGTCACAAAGACGTCGTGCTGCTGCACTACCAAGAAATTCGCGAGCGTCGTTTTGGCGGTTGGACCATGGGGCAGGTGAACTTGTCTAAGCTCAATACCTCCATCGTGCTGAAGTACTCTGAGCGCCCAGAATTCGACCCCTATGCGGTGTCTGGCGACGTGTCGTTGGCGCTGCTAGAAGAGTTGATGGCCACTGCGTCCATCATCGGTCGCGCGTAAGCGCACCAGTTGTTCGAGCCGCACACCTCATGACGACCTTGCTGGGTTGCGATTTCTCCAGCGCACCCAGCAAACGCAAGCCCAACGTGCTGGCCTGGGGGCAGTTGCGCCAAGGCGTTGTGACGTTGACGCGGTTTGAGCTGTGCGCGTCTTTAGACGACACGCAAGCCGCTTTGTGCGGCGAGCAGGCATGGGTTGGTGGCTTCGACTTGCCGTTTGGGCTGCCCAGAGAACTGGTTCAAACCTTAGGCTGGCCCACCAGTTGGCCAGCGCTCATGGCGCACTACCAAAGCCTGTCACGCGCCGACATCCGAGAGGCATTTGCGGGCTTTTGCAACGCACGTCCAGTGGGCGGCAAGTTTGCGCACCGCGCCACCGACCTACCCGCCGGCTCAAGCCCATCCATGAAATGGGTCAATCCACCCGTGGCTTACATGCTGCACGCAGGCGTGGCGCTGCTGCAGCGTGTGGGCGTTGGCTTTGCTGGGCTGCAAGACGTGCATACGCTGGGCGCGCGCGTGGCCTTAGAGGCCTACCCCGGTATGCTGGCGCGCGAATGCATAGGCCATGTCAGCTACAAAAGCGACACGCCTGCCAAGCAAGACGCACCGCGCTTGTTAGCCCGCAAAGACATCATCACCAAGCTGGAAACAGCGCAAACCCGTTTGGGCTTGCGCCTGCGCCTGAGCAATGCACAGCGTGACTTGGTGACGGCGGACGCGAAAGGCGATGCCTTGGATGCCCTCATGTGTTTGGTGCAAGCCGCGTGGGCACAGCAGCAGCACATAGACGGCCATGCTTGTTATGGCCTGCCCGATACCCTAGACCCTTTAGAAGGCTGGATTGTGAGTGCGTAAGCTAGCCCTATGCCTGTTGCTCAGCATGGTGTGTCGTGCGGCCTTGGCCTTGGCTGCGTCGCCTGCCGGCGTGTCGGCATCGACACCAGTTCCCGACTTTGACGTGGCCGAAGTTGTGCGTGTGCACGACGGTGACTCGGTGTGGATTCGCCCCTGGCCTGGGCACACCAAAGGCGCTACAGCCAGCGCGGGTAGTGGCAGGTGGGTGATACGCATGCACGGCATAGACGCCCCCGAGATATGCCAAGCCTTTGGCAAGCAATCACAACAGGCTTTGGCCGGGCACGTGAGCGGTCAGCGCTTGGGTGTGACTTGGGTGGGGCAAGACACCTATGGACGTTGGCTGGCGCGCCTGCGCTTGCTGGATGCTCCCACTGGTGGGCCCGAGGCCGACGTGGGACGCTGGATGGTGTCCAAGGGCTATGCGTGGTCGTACCGATTCAAGGGCGACGCTGGGCCTTATCAGGCCGAGCAAACCACTGCGCGGCGATTGCGCCTAGGCTTGTTTGCCGACGCGGCGCCGACCAACCCCCAACGCTTCAGACGCAGCCACGGGCCTTGCCGTTAACGCCATACCATCAGCGGCGTATCGCTAACGGCCACAGCTAGGCTGTATGCATTGTCGATGCACATCGGCGCTCGCCCTCAGGCGCACGCAGGCCTGGGGTAACTGGCGTGAGCGTGTCGCCCGCAAGCGAGCCAGCCACCCGGTGTGGTCACGCAGTTGGCGCGGGGTGTGTGGGCGCGGTGGCGCAGACCGAGCAGCCGTGTCGTTTGCCAACGGTCATGCGCTCCACCTGTGTGCCTTGCGCTTGAATCAGCAGCAGCTCGCCCACCAATTGGCTGCGTCCTAGCAGCACTTGCAAGGTTTCGCTGGCTTGCATGCTGCCCACCACACCTACCAGCGGCGCAAACACGCCCATGCTCGCGCAGCTGGCCTCTGTGGGGGCTTGGTCGGGCGGGAACACGCAGGCGTAGCAGGGGCTGCTGGCTTGGCGGCTGTCAAACACCGCAAGTTGCCCCGCCATTTGTATGGCCGAGCCACTGATGAGCGGCACGCCATGTTGCACGCAGGCTGCGTTGAGGCTGTGTCGGGTGGCAAAGTTGTCGGTGCAGTCCACCACGGCGTGGTAGTGCCCCACGTGTTCGCACAGCCAAGCCTCGTCAGCGCGCTGCTGTATGGCTTGCACATCGCAGTCTGGGTTCAGGGCCAGCATGGCCGTTTGCGCCGACAAGACCTTGGGTTGGCCTATGCGGGCGGTGGTGTGGGCAATTTGGCGCTGCAAATTGGTCAGGTCCACCACATCGTCGTCTACCAATGTGATGTGGCCAACACCAGAGCTGGCCAAGTACAAGGCCGCAGGGCTGCCCAAGCCACCCGCACCTACGATCAATACGCGGCTGGCCAACAAGCGGTCCTGGCCCGCCACATCCACTTGGTCTAGCAACAGGTGGCGAGCGTATCGGCTGAGCTGTTGGTCGTTCATGGACGTCGCGGTGGTACCGCTGGGTGCTTATTCAGCGCTGGGTGTTTCACGCGCCTTGAGCGTTTTGCTCACGACAACGGGCAGGCCTTGCAAATGGTTCAGGGCTTGCTTCAAACGGAAATCGTCGGCGCTGCCGTACTCAGGCAGCAGTCGCTCACCAGGGTTGTCGCGCTGGCGGGCTTCAAGCTTGGCTTGCGCGGCTTCGCGCGCCTTGTCTCGCTTGGCCGCCTCTGCCGGGTCTTCCACACCGTTTTCAAGGTGCTTGTTCAAGTCGGCCTCGCGGGTGGACAGCGCGGCCAGCAAGTTGCCCTCGGCGGTCTCGTCTACCAAGACGTCGGGCACTATGCCTTTGGCTTGGATAGAGCGGCCCTTGGGTGTGTAGTAGCGTGCGGTGGTGATTTTGAGGCCTGTATCAGGGCCCAGGGCGCGCACGGTTTGCACCGAGCCTTTGCCAAAGGTTTGGTTGCCCATGATGGTGGCAC
>JANREF010000034.1 GCA_030726195.1 Burkholderiaceae bacterium
CGTTGTGCGTGACGTCCTCACCCACAGCACCGTCGCCACGTGTGGCTGCGCGCACAAACACGCCGCCTTCATAGCGCAGGCTCATGGCCAGGCCGTCAAATTTCAACTCGGCCACGTAGTCCACCGCGGCGGCGTTGTCGGGCAGGTCTAGCTCTTTGCGCATGCGCGCATCAAAGGCGATGGCCCCTTGCTCGGTGGTGTCGGTTTCGGTGCGAATGCTCAGCATGGGCACGTCGTGCGCTACGGTTTGAAACTCAGGCAATACGGCGCCACCGACGCGCTGTGTGGGCGAGTCGGGCGCACGCAGCTGGGGGTATTTGGCCTCAAGGCCCAACAACTCAACAAACAGCTTGTCGTACTCGGCGTCTGGCAACGTGGGTGCGTCCAGCACGTAATATGCGTGTTGGTGTGCCAGCAGTTCGCGGCGCAGCTCGGCGGCGCGCGCATGGTCGCTAGGACTGGATTCAATGGCGTCAAACAAGTCGGTCATAACAGCTCGGTAGCGAACGCAAGAAAAGAGGCCCACACATGGCGGTCAGATCCCATTGGGGCGTGGCCAGCAGACACAACGACACAGCCGCCCTGCCCGCTAGGCTTATGAGAACAAACGCCTGGCCAGTGCTGAGCCAGCGGCCAACTCGTGCGCGCTGAGCTCGGCGTACAACGCGTTCACGTCTTGGCCAATTTGGTCCAAGGTCTGCGGCTGCAGCGCCACACCCGAGTCATCGGTGAGCACACCGTCCATATCGCGGCACAGGGTTTCGGCCATGTCGCGCATGCGGGTGTAGGGCTTGAGGCTTTGCGCAACGTGGCCCACGTCCAACTCTAGGCGGATGTCGCGCACAGACGACTGCTCGGGGTCGTCGGCCATGGCGGCTTGGGCATCAATGCGCAGGCTCAACAACGCAGCGTCGCCAGCGGCTTGTGGCGGCACAATCATTTTGCCGGGCAAGGAGCCGGCCACAAACCCAAGCTTTGAGGCTTGCAACTGCACATAGCCCACGCTCCACGCCGCTTTGGTGGCGCGCAAGGTGAAGCTGAGCTGGGCGTCGCAGGCGCTGGCAAACTGGTCGAGTTCGCGCGCGCGCTGCACCTCGGTCATCATGTCCGGAAAGTCGGGCTGGGCACCAATGACGTCGCAAAAATGCTGGGTCTTGACAACGTACTCAGAGAACTCAATGTCGTTGATGGGGCCGCTGCGGTTGGCCAGTTGTAGGCCCGCTTGCAATTGGCTGTAGGACTGCGTGGGCAACACTGGCCCCCAGGTCTCGTTGGCAATGCACAACCCTTCGATGGAGAACGGTTTGGTGCCCACGCGTCGGCTCGGTGGCATGGCCGCCAGCACAAAGTCGCCCTTGATGGGCATGTCCAGGTTGAGCGGCGTGATGACGTCGATGATGGCGTCCAGCTTGCCTTTGTGCTCGGTAGAGCTGGCCGGCACATCCATTTGGGCGCTGCTGCCCAAGTCCCAGCGGCTGGGCACTGCGGGCGCATCACTTTGGGCTGGATCTTGCTCTTCTTCCAATATGGCTTCAATGGTGGGGTCTACGGCCAGCTCTTTGCGGCTGCGCTTGTTGCCATGTCGCGGCTCGCTGCGGCGCGTGACCCAAGTGTTGTAGGCCACCACACCCGCCATAATCAGCGCGCCCAAAATGGTGAGTGACAGTTGTAATGAACTCATGTGTGTATCCCTGGCGGGCTTGGCCGAGCCAAGCCTCAAATGTAGTTATGCCACCAAGTTGGCGGCTGATTCCATATCGACCGCGACGATGCGCGACACGCCCTGCTCTTGCATGGTCACACCAATGAGTTGCTTGGCCATTTCCATTGCAATCTTGTTGTGACTGATGAATAAGAATTGGGTGCTGGCACTCATGGCGCTCACCAGCTTGGCGTAACGCTCGGTGTTGGCGTCGTCCAGCGGTGCGTCCACCTCGTCCAGCAAACAAAACGGTGCAGGGTTGAGCTGGAATATGGCAAACACCAACGCAATCGCAGTGAGCGCTTTTTCGCCACCAGACAACAAGTGAATGGTCTGGTTTTTCTTGCCCGGTGGGTGTGCCATCACCTGCACGCC
>JANREF010000035.1 GCA_030726195.1 Burkholderiaceae bacterium
AACCCTCAACCGCCGCGCCCACCTCAAGGCCCTGATCAAGCTGGGTAAAACCCGTGGCTACCTCACCTACGGCGAAATCAACGACCACTTGCCCGACAAGCTGGTCAACGAAGAAACGCTGGAAGTCGTCGTGTCGCTGCTGTCCGACATGGGCGTGTCGGTGTACGAACAAACTCCGGACGCAGAAACGCTGCTGTTGAACAACACCAGCGGCACCGCAGCGTCTGAAGAAGAAGCAGAAGAGGAAGCCGAAGCCGCACTGTCAACCGTTGACAGCGAATTTGGCCGCACCACCGACCCTGTGCGCATGTACATGCGTGAAATGGGTACGGTTGAGCTGCTCACGCGTGAAGGTGAAATTGAAATCGCCAAACGCATCGAGCAAGGCTTGACCGACATGGTCGAGTCCATCTCTGAGTCACCTGCCACCATTTCCGCCATCTTCGCCATGGTTGAAGAAATTCGCGAAGGCAAGGTTGTCATCTCCACCGTCGTGGACGGCTTTGCCGATGCCGACGAAAACGACGACTACGTGGCCGAAGAAGACTTCGACGAAGAGTACGACGACGACGACGGCAAAGGCGGCTCCAAGTCACTCACCAAGCTGCTGGATAAACTCAAAAACGAAGCGCTCACCCGCTTTGACAGCATGCGCGAGCAGTTTGAAAAACTGCACAAAGCCTACGACAAAGACGGCTGGGGCTCGCCCGCTTACTTGAAGGCTCAAAAAGCCATCACCGAGCAACTCATGACCATTCGCTTCACAGCGAAAACCATCGACAAGCTCAGCAACATGGTGCGCGACCAAATTGAAACCGTACGCACCAAAGAGCGCATGCTGCGCCGCATCTTGGTGGACAAGTGTGGCTTGCCTCAAGAACGCTTCATCAAAGACTTCCCTGCCAACTTGCTCAACACCAAATGGATTGAGAAAGAGGTGGCTGCAGGTAAGCCATGGAGCACCATCATGGAGCGCAACATTCCGCCAGTGCAAGAGTTGCAAAACGACTTGGCCGGCATACAAGCCAGCGTGGTTGTGCCTCTAGACCAGCTCAAGAGCATCCACAAGCGCATGATCCAAGGCGAAATCAACTCACGCAGCGCCAAGCGTGAAATGATTGAAGCCAACTTGCGTTTGGTGATCTCGATTGCCAAAAAATACACCAACCGTGGTCTGCAGTTCTTGGACTTGATCCAAGAAGGCAACATCGGCTTGATGAAAGCGGTCGACAAGTTCGAATACCGCCGTGGCTACAAGTTCTCAACCTACGCCACATGGTGGATTCGCCAAGCCATCACGCGCTCGATTGCAGACCAAGCACGCACCATCCGTATTCCTGTGCACATGATCGAGACCATCAACAAGATGAACCGCATCAGCCGCCAACACTTGCAAGAGTTTGGTTTTGAGCCCGATGCCAGCATCCTGGCTGAAAAGATGGAGATTCCAGAAGAGAAGATTCGCAAGATCATGAAAATTGCGAAAGAACCCATCTCTATGGAAACCCCCATTGGCGACGACGACGATTCGCACTTGGGCGACTTCATTGAAGACACGGCCAACACCGCCCCGCTGGAAGCGGCCATGCAGGCTGGCCTGCGCGATGTGGTGAAAGACATTTTGGACAGCCTCACGCCACGCGAGGCCAAGGTGCTGCGCATGCGCTTTGGTATTGAAATGTCCACCGACCACACCTTGGAAGAGGTGGGCAAGCAGTTTGACGTGACGCGCGAGCGCATCCGTCAAATTGAGTCCAAAGCGGTGCGCAAACTCAAGCACCCCAGCCGCAGCGACAAACTGCGCAGCTTCATGGACTCTTTGTAAACTCAAAGGCCATGAACAACGCCCCGGTTGCCCCCAACCGGGGCGTTTTCATTACACCCTCTTGAAATCAGGCCCGCGCAACCCAATGTGTTTAGCTGTACCGCAGCTGGGCACGCACCCGCAGTGCCCGCGCCGATCTCTAACCCACGTCAGTGATTGATAGCACCAAAGCCATGTCAGACCAAAACAACCCACAAGCCAACCAGCCCGCCGACAACGCTGCCACCGCCAGCGGCACCACCACCGGAGCCGATTTGGCCGCCGGTATGGCCGCAGACCTGCACGCTGCAGCCAACGCCACTGAGACCAGCGCCGAAGCCGCGCCCGTGACCATCGAGTCCTTGCAGGCCGAGCTGGCTGCCGCACAGGACGAACTCAAAGACACCTTCTTGCGCGCCAAGGCCGATGTTGAAAACGCGCGCCGCCGCGCCGATGAGGACGTGCAAAAAGCCCGTAAGTTTGCCGTGGAAGGCTTTGCGGAAAGCTTGTTGCCTGTGATCGACAGCTTTGATGCGGCACTGTCCATAGAAACCGCCACCATTGAACAAATGCGCGAAGGCATTGAGGCCACCAACAAACAACTGGTCAGCGCTTTGGAGCGCAACAAAGTCATCGCCATTGCACCAGCGCCCGGCACCAAATTTGACCCGCACCAGCACCAAGCCATCAGCGTTGTGCCAGCGCAGCAAGAACCCAACACTGTGGTCAATGTGCTGCAAAAGGGCTACCTGATCGCCGAGCGCGTCATGCGCCCCGCCCTGGTCACGGTCACCGCACCTAAATAAGCAGGTATTGCAAAAAACAGGGGTAAACCAGCGGTTTATCTCTTGAAATTGCGAAATCAGCGCCTATTTGTATACCAAGGCACTGGCGCACAGCCGCTAGGCCCACATTTTCAAATTTAAAAAGTAACGTACCTGGAGTTTCATCATGGGAAAAATCATCGGCATTGACTTGGGCACCACCAACAGCTGTGTATCAATCATGGAGGGCAATACCACCCGCGTGATCGAAAACAGCGAAGGCACACGCACCACCCCATCCGTTATCGCCTACCAAGAAGACGGCGAAATTTTGGTGGGTGCACCTGCCAAGCGCCAAGCGGTCACCAACCCCGAAAACACGGTCTACGCTGTCAAGCGTTTGATCGGTCGTAAATTCGACGAAAAAGAAGTGCAAAAAGACATCAACCTGATGCCTTACAAAATCGCCAAAGCCGACAATGGCGACGCATGGGTTGAAGTGCGCGGCACCAAGCTCGCACCACCACAGGTGAGCGCTGAGATTTTGCGCAAGATGAAGAAAACCGCCGAAGACTACTTGGGCGAAGCTGTTACGGAAGCTGTGATCACGGTACCGGCCTACTTCAACGACGCACAACGTCAAGCCACCAAAGACGCCGGCCGCATTGCAGGCCTAGACGTCAAGCGCATCATCAACGAGCCTACCGCTGCAGCCTTGGCCTTTGGCCTGGACAAGCAATCCAAAGGCGACCGCAAAATTGCCGTGTATGACTTGGGCGGCGGCACATTCGACGTGTCCATCATTGAAATCGCCGACGTTGACGGTGAAAAGCAGTTTGAAGTGTTGTCTACCAACGGCGACACCTTCTTGGGCGGCGAAGACTTCGACCAACGCATCATCGACTTCATCATTGCCGAGTTCAAGAAAGACCAAGGCGTGGACTTGTCCAAAGACGTGTTGGCCCTGCAGCGCCTGAAAGAAGCCGCTGAAAAGGCCAAGATCGAATTGTCCAACGGCTCGCAAACCGACATCAACCTGCCCTACATCACAGCCGATGCTTCAGGTCCGAAACACTTGAACATCAAGATGACACGTGCCAAGCTGGAGAGCTTGGTCGACGAGTTGATCGAGCGCACCATTGCGCCTTGCCGCACTGCGATCAAAGACGCAGGCATCAAGGTATCTGACATCAACGACGTGATCTTGGTGGGTGGCATGTCTCGCATGCCCAAGGTTCAGGAGAAAGTCAAAGAGTTCTTCGGTCAAGAGCCACGCCGCGACGTCAACCCTGACGAAGCCGTTGCCGTGGGCGCTGCCATCCAAGGCCAAGTGCTGTCGGGTGACCGTACCGACGTGCTGTTGCTCGACGTGACGCCTTTGTCACTGGGCATCGAAACCATGGGCGGCGTCATGACCAAGATGATCGCCAAGAACACCACCATTCCAACCAAGTTCAGCCAGGTGTTCTCAACAGCCGAAGACAACCAGCCTGCCGTGACCATCAAGGTCTACCAAGGCGAGCGCGAGATTGCCAGCGGCAACAAGAGCCTGGGCGAGTTCAACTTGGAAGGTATTCCACCCGCAGCACGTGGCACGCCACAAATTGAAGTGACCTTTGACATCGACGCCAACGGCATCTTGCACGTGAGCGCCAAAGACAAAGGCACTGGCAAAGAAAACAAGATCACCATCAAGGCCAACTCCGGCTTGTCGGATGAAGAGATCGAACAAATGGTGAAAGACGCCGAAGTCAACGCAGCAGACGACCGCAAGAAGGTCGAGCTGGTGCAGGCGCGCAACCAAGCCGAAGCCATGATCAACAGCGTGAACAAGAGCTTGGGCGAGCACGGCGACTCTTTGGACGCTGGTGAGAAAGAAGCCATCGAAGCCGCTGTCAAGGCATTGGAAGAAGAGCTCAAGGGCGAAGACAACAAAGACGCCTTGGAAGAAAAAACCAACGCGCTCATGACCGCAAGCCAAAAGCTGGGCGAGAAAATGTATGCCGACATGCAAGCCGACCAAGGCGGTGCAGCGGGCAACGACGCCAAAGGCAATGACGACGACGTGGTGGACGCGGAAGTCAAGGAAGTGAAAAAAGACTAAGCAGTCTGCTTCACGCCCCGCCGCGTCAACGCCCTAGGGTGTTGGCGCGGCGTTTGGCATTTCAGTACCCACCGGTTCAAGACCACAAAGAGACCAATCATTTATGGCCAAGCGAGATTTTTACGAAGTGCTGGGTGTGCCCAAAAACGCCAGCGACGACGAAATCAAAAAAGCCTATCGCAAGCTCGCGATGAAGCACCACCCTGACCGCAACCAGGGCAATGCCGATGCGGAGGCCAAATTCAAAGAGGCCAAAGAGGCCTACGAAATGTTGTCCGAGCCTGAAAAGCGCTCGGCCTACGACCAATACGGCCATGCGGGTGTAGACCCCAACATGCGCGGCGGCGCAGGCGGCCACGGCAATTTCGGCGATGCCTTTGGCGACATCTTCGGCGACATTTTTGGCGGTGGCCGACGCGGTGGCGGCGCACGCCAAGTGCACCGCGGCAACGACTTGTCGTACGCCATGGAAATCACGCTGGAAGAAGCCGCTGTCGGCAAAGACTCACAAATCCGCATTCCCTCGTGGGACGACTGCAACAGCTGTGACGGCACGGGTGCCAAGCCCGGCACACAGGCCAAGACGTGTACCACCTGCCACGGCTCTGGTCAGGTGCAAATGCGCCAAGGCTTTTTCAGCGTGCAGCAAACCTGCCCGCACTGCCACGGCGTTGGCAAAATCATCGCTGACCCCTGCAACACCTGCCACGGTCAAGGTAAAAACAAAACCAACAAAACGCTGGAAATCAAAATACCCGCGGGTATTGACGACGGCATGCGCATTCGCAGCACAGGCAACGGCGAGCCAGGCCAGCACGGCGGCCCACCCGGTGACTTGTTCATTGAAATTCGCCTCAAGAAGCACGACATCTTTGAGCGTGACGGCGACGACTTGCACTGCCAAGTGCCGGTGCAAATCACCACCGCCGCGCTGGGCGGTGAAATCGATGTGCCCACACTCAACGGCAAAGCTACGATTGAAATTCCAGAGGGTACGCAAAACGGCAAAACCTTCCGCCTGCGTGGCAAGGGCATCAAAGGCGTTCGCTCCAGCGTGGCTGGCGACTTGTACTGCCACATCTCTGCAGAAACACCAGTCAAGCTCACCGAGCACCAGCGCAAGCTGCTCAAAGAGCTGGACGATTCGTTCCGCAAAGCGGGCACCAAGCACAGCCCCAGCGACAAGGGTTGGTTTGAAAAAGCCAAGTCGTTTTTCTCGTAAGGACTGACGCTCAAGACGTGACGCGACACCGGTGAGGCCACACCGGTGAGGCTGCCCCTCATCACGCACGTCATTAAGCACGTCATTACGCACGCCAGCCTCAAGGTCTCCCCACGAGACGCGTGCACAAAAAGCCACTGGCCAACCACCAGTGGCTTTTTCTTTATGATCAAAGGCATGACACCAACGCATCTCCTTCGCGCCACCGCTTTGCTCGCCACCATCGTTTGCGCCCCCGTCCACACTGCATGGGCACAAACCACAGCCGAGCCACTGCCCAGCGCGTGTTTGGCGCAACTGTCTGCGAAAGCCTTGGCAGCGGGTGTGAGCAGCGACACCTTTGAGCAAGCCATGCAAGGCGTGGTGGCACGGCCTGAACTCATGGACAACCTCAACTACCAGCCCGAGTTCAAGCTACCCATTTGGGACTACTTGGCCAGCTTGGTGGACGGCGAGCGCGTGCTGGACGGCATGAGCATGCTCGCCCAGTACAAGGACGAACTCGCGGCCATACAGCAGACCTACGGCGTAGACCCCGCCACCGTGGTGGCCGTGTGGGGCGTGGAAAGCAACTACGGCCAAAACACGGGCGGGCGCGACATTGTGGAGTCCTTGGCCACACTGAGCTGCATGGGCCGACGCCAGAGCTTTTTCTCGGGCGAATTTGTCGCCGCGCTGCGCATTTTGCAAGCCGGCGACTTTGAGCGCGAACTGTTCAAAGGCTCGTGGGCAGGTGCATTCGGACAAACACAGTTCATGCCCTCCACGTTTTTACGCTTGGCCGTAGATGGCGACGCCGACGGCAAGCGCAACCTCATCACCAACCCCGTCGACGCCTTGGCCTCCACCGCCAATTTTTTGAAACGCGCAGGCTGGCGCGACGGCGAGACTTGGGGTTTTGAAGTCAAACTGGGGGCGACTGTGCCCACCGTGCAAGGCCGCAAATCTGCACGTGATGTGTCGTACTGGGCGGCACAAGGCATCACCCGTGCGGACGGCTCGGCGCTGGCGCAAGGGCCTGTCGCTGGCAACACCGATGCCGCACTGCTACTGCCTGCAGGCGACAAAGGCCCCGCCTTTTTGTTGCTGCGCAACTTCAAGGCCATATACAGCTACAACGCGTCAGAAAGTTACGGATTGGCGATTGCCCACTTGTCTGACCGCTTGCGTGGCGGCGATGTCTTTGCAACACCTTGGCCCACCGACGACGCGGGCTTGAGCCGCGCTGAAAAGCGCGATATACAAACCCTGCTGCTCGCGCGCGGGCACGAGATTGGGGCGGTGGACGGTGCGTTGGGCAGCAAGAGCCAAGCGGCCATCAAGCTAGAACAGCAACGCCTGGGCCATGAGCCGTCGGGACGCGCTGGGCAAAAACTGCTGCAAGCACTGCAAGCACAGCGCTAAGCACCTGCTGTACACGCAACATCCAGCCGGCGGGCCACAACTGATGCGCCGGCATTGAATGTCTTAGGCCAGTGCTTGCTTGGCGCTGGCGTATTGAGCCTTCAAGTCGCCCACAAACTCGCCGGCCGTTTGCACCTTGCCAACCGCGCCAATGCCCTGGCCACAGCCCCAGATGTCTTTCCAAGCTTTCTTGGCGTCGCCACCAAAGTTCATGGCGGACGGGTCACTCTCTGGCAAGTTGGCTGGGTCTAAGCCCGCAGCCTTGATGCTGGGTGCCAAGTAGTTGCCATGCACACCGGTGAACAAGTTGCTGTAGACGATGTCGTCGCTGTTGCCATCCACAATCGCTTGCTTGTACTCAGGTGTGGCGCGCGCCTCTTCGGTGGCAATAAACGCCGAGCCAATATAGGCAAAGTCTGCACCCATGGCCTGCGCGGCCAGCACACCTTGGCCGGTCGCGATTGAGCCGCTCAGTGCAACAGGGCCATCAAACCATTGGCGAATTTCTGAAATCAATGCAAATGGGCTTTTCACGCCCGCATGGCCGCCAGCGCCAGCGGCTACCGCGATCAGGCCATCTGCGCCCTTTTCAATGGCTTTGTGTGCATGGTGGTTGTTGATGATGTCGTGCAACACCACGCCGCCATAGCTGTGCGCCGCATCGTTGATTTCGCTGCGCGCACCCAAGCTGGTGATGATGATTGGCACTTTGTATTTCACACACATGGCCATGTCGTGCTCCAGGCGATCGTTGCTCTTGTGCACAATTTGGTTGATGGCAAACGGTGCCGCAGGCTTGTCGGGGTTGGCCGCGTTGTACTCGGCCAAGGTCTCGGTGATTTCAATCAACCATTCCTCCAACTGCGCTGCGGGCCTGGCATTGAGCGCAGGCATAGAACCCACCACGCCTGCTTTGCACTGGGCAATCACCAGCTTGGGGTTGCTGATGATGAACAGCGGTGAGCCGATCACGGGGAATGGCAGGTGTGCCAAGGCACCGGGTAGTTTGCGGGTGGTGTTGCTCATGGTGTCTCCAAAATAAGTTGGTAGGTGTTGTAAAGGACAACGGATAACGATTAACGATTAACGGATAACGACTAACAATTAGCAATTCATAGCTTACAGCGAATAGGTCCAAGCCAAACGGCTGTCGGCCAACGCCTGCGCTTAGAAAGCGTCCAAGGCCATGGCGTTCACACTGTCGGCGCCGTACACAATGCTGTCGCGCAGTGACGGCACCTTGGTGAGCATGTGGTCGGCGTAAAAACGAGTGGTCACCAGCTTGGCATCCACAAACGACTGCGCAAACACCTCGTCGTTGGCACCGCTGAGTGACAGCGCAGCCAACATGGCGCGGCCCATTTGCCAGCCCGCCATGACGTTGCCGGTGAGCATGAGGTAAGGCACGCTGCCCGCGAATGCAGCGTTGGGGTTGCTGCTGGCGTTGGCGGCCACAAAGTCCACCACCTCCACAAAGGCTTCACGCGCTGCCGCCAATCGCTGCGCGTACACCACAGCATCTGCGTTGCCCGTCGCCGTCAAGGCTTGCTCGGTGGCTTCTATGAGTGCTGCCAAAGCCTTGGCTTGTGCGCCGCCGTCGCGCGCAGTTTTACGTCCGACCAAATCGTTGGCCTGAATGGCTGTGGTGCCTTCGTAGATGGTCAAAATTTTGGCGTCACGGTAGTACTGCGCCGCACCGGTTTCTTCAATGAAACCCATACCACCATGCACTTGCACGCCCAAGCTGGTGACCTCCAAACTCATCTCGGTGCTGAAGCCTTTGACCAGCGGCACCATGAACTCGTAAAAGGCTTTGTTGTCCTTGCGCACCGCTGCATCGGGGTGTGCATGAGCCGCATCAAACGCGCCTGCCGCAGACGCTGCCAACGCGCGACAGCCTTCGGTGTAAGCGCGCATGGTCATGAGCATGCGCTTCACATCGGGGTGGTGAATGATGGGAGCAGACTGGTTCATAGAGCCGTCCACTGGGCGGCTTTGCACGCGATCGCGCGCATAGGTCACGGCCTTTTGGTAGGCGCGCTCGGCAATCGCAATGCCCTGCACGCCTACAGCGTAGCGCGCTGCATTCATCATGATGAACATGTACTCTAGGCCGCGGTTTTCTTCGCCCACCAAAAAGCCGGTAGCACCGCCCGCGTCGCCAAACTGCAATACCGCCGTTGGGCTGGCTTTGATGCCCATCTTGTGCTCAATGCTCACGCACTTCACGTCGTTGCGCGCCCCCAATGCGCCACCGTCGTTCACCATGAACTTGGGCACTACAAATAGGCTAATACCTTTCACGCCGGCAGGCGCACCCTCCACCCGTGCCAAGACCAAATGCACGATGTTCTCGGCCATGTCGTGCTCACCGTAGGTGATGTAGATTTTGGTACCTGAGATTTTGTAACTGCCGTCGGCTTGTGGCACGGCTTTGGTGCGCACCAGCGCCAAGTCAGAGCCCGCTTGTGGCTCAGTCAAGTTCATGGTGCCTGTCCACTGGCCCGTGATGAGCTTTTCCAAGTAGGTGGTTTTGAGCTCGTCGCTGGCGGCCGTGATGAGCGCCTCGATGGCGCCGTCCGTGAGCAATGGGCACAGCGCAAAACTCATGTTGGCCGAGTTGAGCATTTCACCGCAGGCCGCACCAATGGTCTTGGGCAGACCCTGTCCGCCAAAGTCGGTGGGATGCTGCAGGCCTTGCCAGCCTGCCTCGCCGTACAACTTGAATGCTTCTTTGAAGCCAGGCGTGGTTTTCACCTCAAAGTTCTCCCATGCGCTGGGGTTGATGTCACCCTCCCAGTTCAAGGGTGCCAACACCTCTTCATTGAACTTGGCGCACTCCTCCAACACCGCTTGCGCCGTGTCAAAGCCCGCATCCTCGAAACCGGGCATCTGCGCCACAGCCTCGATATCGCTGACGTGGCGCATGTTGAACAACATGTCTTGTACGGGTGCTTTGTAGGTCATGGGGAAATCTCCGTCGATAAGGTCGGTTGAATGCAAAAAAGAAGGCCAGCTTCAGGTGCAGATAAGAATGAAGGTGAACGTGAAGGTGAAAGTGAAAGCGAAGGTGTCGATGAGCTTTGAAATGAAGCCGGTGTTGGTGCTCGTGTTGAGTTGGTGTCGCAGCTGGCTGGTCCGCACAAGAAGCCCTGCGCGCTGCGCGCTGGACACGCAAAAAAAAGGCGCTGAACAACCAGCGCCTTTATCCGAGCGTGTTACAGGCTCTTGGTCAGCTCGGGCACGGCCTCAAACAAGTCGGCGACCAAACCATAATCGGCCACACCAAAAATGGGCGCTTCGGGGTCTTTGTTGATGGCCACAATCACCTTGCTGTCCTTCATACCAGCCAAGTGCTGAATC
>JANREF010000036.1 GCA_030726195.1 Burkholderiaceae bacterium
CAATTTCACGGCTCATGATTTTGTGCACATGGTGCTGCAAAGCATTCACTTCACGCGAGAGTTCCTCTATTTTTTCAAAAGGCATCACGCAGACCTCGGCGTTTTCCAATGCCACCGCATCACAGGTGTGGTGGTCGCTGACAATGCCGTCCAAGCCCATGATTTCTCCGGCCATTTGAAACCCCGTGACCTGCTCTCTGCCGTCCTCCAGCGTCACGCTGGTTTTGAAAAAACCCGTACGAATGGCAAACAGCGAATTGAAGGATTCACCGTTGTGATACAGGGAATCGCCGCGTAAGATTTTGCGTCGAGTACCCACTAATGTGTCAATGCGGTCGAGTTCTGCTTCGCTCAAATCGACCGGCATACAGAGCTCACGCAAATTGCAGTTGGAACAGGCGACTTTGAAAGTCTGTGGGTTCATGGCTGACCAATGGTTTTTGTGGTGTTAAAAAAAACATTTATTGATATAGCTCAATACAAACCTTGAGAGCTACAGGCACATTATGTGTGCTAACACCATGAACTCCAACATATCTATTGCGATTCTTCAACAATATGACGTGGCCGGTCCCCGCTACACGTCCTATCCTACGGCTGACAGATTTGTCGAAGCCCATGGTGAAGCACAGTTCATTCAGTCTTTAGAGGAACGCAAAGTCAGTGCAAGAGCCATGACCTCGCCTCTTTCGTTGTATGTGCATATCCCTTTTTGTGCATCTTTGTGCTACTACTGTGCATGCAACAAGATCATCACAGGTAACTACCAGAAGGCCATGGACTATCTGGGAGACATAAAGCGTGAAATAGATTTGTTGTTGCCCCATTTGGGCCAAAGCCAAACCGTTTCACAAGTGCATTTGGGTGGCGGCACGCCCACCTATTTCAAGGATGCCGAACTCAGCGACTTGATGCAATTGCTGCAATCTGCTTTTCAGTGGCAAGTCGGTGGTGAATATGCCATTGAGGTGGATCCGCGCACCGTCAACGATGAACGTTTGCACCATTTATGGGCCATGGGTTTCAACCGTTTAAGTTTGGGCATACAGGATTTCGACCCCAAGGTACAAGAAGCGGTTCATCGCATGCAATCGTTTGACCAAGTCAGTGCACTCATCGATACCGCCAGGGGCATTGGATTTTCATCCATCAATCTGGATTTGATTTATGGCCTTCCCAAGCAAACCATCAGTGGATGGCACAACACCTTGGATTCGGTGCTGCAATTGCGGCCAGAGCGATTGGCGTTGTATGGCTATGCACATTTGCCGGCACGATTTAAACCACAGCGCCATATTGATTCGACTGCACTGCCTATTGCAGCACAAAAAATCACCATGCTCACCATGGCCTTGCAGCGCATGAAAGACGCTGGCTATGTTTACATAGGCATGGACCATTTTGCGTTGCCGCAAGACAGCATATCGGTAGCCAAACGGCAAGGAAGATTGCACAGAAATTTTCAGGGCTACAGCACCCGCCCGGATGGCGATTTGCTGGGGTTAGGCGTGTCATCTATTGGCAGCATGGGCGCGAGCTATGTGCAAAATACCAAATCGCTGGATGAATACAGCGACTTGCTTCACCAAGGCAAATTACCAGTGGTCAAAGGCGTGGCGTTGACACGCGATGATTTGGCAAGGCGCAGCATCATCATGGCGCTGATGTGTCAGGGCAGGGTAGAAATGGCAGATATCGAAGAGACCCATTTATTGAATTTCGAAAGCTACTTTTCGCGTGAGTTAATTCAATTGAAAGCATTTGTAGCGCCAGGGCTGGTCAAACTAGACGCGTATTCCATTGAAGTTACTTCGCACGGATGGTATGTGGTGAGAGCTATCGCCATGGTGTTTGACAAATATGTGCAAGCCGATGGACAACGCGCACATTTTTCGAAAATATTGTGATGCTGGGTTCGTTGTTATTGAGTGCTTTTTTCATGGGCATTGCTGGCGGGCCACATTGCTTGGCCATGTGTGGTTCGGGTTGCATGGGTATTGCTCGGTGGCCAGGCCAATCGGCTTGGCGCAATCTGTGGTTATTTCAAACGGGTCGCTTACTGG
>JANREF010000037.1 GCA_030726195.1 Burkholderiaceae bacterium
TTGCCCAGTTGCCCAGTTGCCGAGCTGCCCACTTGGCGACTGCGGCGGTGCGCATTTGTGGTGACAATAAGCCCCACGCGTATCTGCACATCGGCGTATAGCCGCTACCTCCTACACTCCCAGCTTTTTATCCGGTTGCCTGCTCCTAGGCACGATTTGCTTTGCACACACCTTCAATCCCGCAAGCCGGCCGCATGTGGCCTGGTTTTGCCATGGCCGCTTTGGGTGCCATTGCGTTCAGTGGCAAAGCCATCATTGTGAAATTGGCCTACCGCTATGGGGTCGATGCCGTCACTTTGCTGATGTTCCGCATGTTGTTCGCCTTGCCTTTGTTTGTGGCCATGGCATGGTGGGCTGGGCGCGGGCAAGCACCGCTGACACGTCGCCAATGGCTGGCCGTGCTGGGCTTGGGCTTTTCCGGCTATTACATGGCCAGTTTTCTCGATTTTTGGGGCTTGCAGTACATCACAGCCAGCTTGGAGCGGTTGATTTTGTACCTCAACCCTACGGTGGTGTTGTTACTGGCCTGGCTGGTGTACGGCCGACGTATAGGGCGGGTGCAAGCCTTGGCCATGCTGGTGAGTTACTCGGGCGTGTTGCTGGTGTTTGGCCATGAGGTCAGTTTCGAGGGTGCTGCCACGGCGATCGGTGCCTTGCTGGTGCTGGGCAGTGCGGTGAGCTACGCGGTGTACTTGATGTTCAGCGGCGAATTCGTCAAGCAGCTGGGCAGTTTGCGCTTGGTGGGGCTGGCCACCACGGTGGCTTGTGCTTTTTGTATTGGGCAGTTCGTGCTCTTGCGTCCCATGAGCGCGGCGCTGGTGGCGCCTGAGGTGATCACGTTGTCGCTCTTCAATGCGGTGTTTTGCACCGCGGTGCCCGTGCTGCTGGTCATGATGGGCATAGAGCGCATCGGTGCGGGCTTGGCCTCGCAATTTGGCATGATTGGGCCAATGTCTACCCTGATCATGGGTAGTTTGATTTTGGATGAGCCTTTCAACGCTTGGATTGTGGCCGGTACGGCCTTGGTGTTGATGGGTGTGTTTTGGGCAAGTCGCGTCAAGCGTGTGGAGTGAACAATGGATTTAGGACTAAACGGCAAGTGGGCTTTGGTGTGTGGCGCCAGTAAAGGGCTGGGCTATGGGTGTGCGGCGCATTTGGTGCAAGCGGGTTGCCATGTGGTCATTGCAGCGCGCAGCGCTCAGCCGCTGCAAGAGGCGGTTGCCAAGCTGCAAGCGATGAAGCCAGGTGTGCAGGTCATTGGCGTCGCCTGCGATGTAACCACAGAGGCTGGGAGACAAGCCATTTGGGATGCTGCGGGCGGGCCAGGCACCGACTTTGATGTGGTGGTCACCAATGCGGGTGGCCCACCACCGGGCGACTTCAGGGATTGGGGCCGTGAGCAGTGGTTGGCCGCCATAGATGCCAATATGTTGGCACCCATCGAGTTGATCAAGCGTACCGTAGACGGTATGGCTGCGCGTGGCTTTGGCCGTGTCATCAACATCACCAGTGGTGCGGTGAAAGCGCCCATCGATATATTGGGCTTGTCCAATGGCGCGCGCAGTGGTCTGACCGGATTTGTCGCTGGTGTGGCTCGCAGCGGTATTGCGGCCAAAGGCGTGACCATCAACAACTTGCTACCCGGCGCGTTTGAAACCGACCGCCTCAAACAAACCATGGCTGGTGCAGCCAAAAAAGCCGACAAGCCGGTGGAGGCGGTGATGGACCAACGCCGTCAAACCATACCGGCCAAGCGCTTTGGCACGCCCGATGAGTTTGGTGCGATTTGTGCGTTTCTGTGCAGCCAGCATGCGGGCTTCATCAATGGCCAAAACATATTGGCCGACGGCGGCGCTTACGGCGGCACGTTTTAACAGGCACGGTCCAAGCTCCGCGCTGGGCCCACACCCAAGGCGATGAGCCGCCACCCGCGCGCACCTTGTGCGGCTTGTCGGGGGCTTAAGTTGTCGTCTTAAGCTTTGGTTTTTGTTTTGCGGTTGGACACCACAATGCCACCCACAATCAAGGCGAAGGCCACAGCGTGGTAGCCGTGTGGTGCCTCGCCCAAGATGATCGTTGACAACACGGCTGCAAACAAGGGCGTGAGGTTGGCAAAAAAGCCAGCAGCAGACGCGCCTGCAATGGCAATGCCTGCGCCCCAGCAGCGATAGGCAATCAGGGCAGGACCTACGGCCACGTAGGCCAAGGCGCCCGCCAATGGCAAGCCCCACACCAAGGTGGGCAGGGTATCGCCTTGCCACATAGGCCACGCCCATTCCACGCTGGTAAACGCAGCAGACCACAGTACGCCAAACAGCATTTGTGCCATGAGGTAGGTGATCCAGTCGCCTTTGAGTTGCGCTTGCGCAGGCGTGGGGCTGGACAGCAGCCAGCTGTAGGTCGCCCACGCCCAAGTGGCCAAAATCATCCAGCCGTCTCCCGCCACCAGTTGGACGCTGCCGATTTGTGTCAAGTCACCGCGCAGCAACACCACCAACACGCCCACCAGCGACAGGGCAGCACCAGCCCAGGCCTTACCGCTCACACGCTGGGCAAAAAACACCCGACCAATCAGCAGCACCCACACCGGCATGCTGGCCGCAACCAGGGTCACGTTCATGGGGGTAGATGTTTTCAGTGCCAAGTATTGAAACGAGTTGTAGCAGCCCATGCCCATCAGGCCCAGAAGGGCCAAGCGTGGCCACGCCGCCACCATGGCTTGGCGCTGTTTCCACAAGCCCATCGCAAAGGGCGCCAGCAGCAAGGCTGCAATCACCCAGCGCAGCAAGTTCAGTGTCATGGGGGGCACCACATCGGCCACCAAGCGCCCAACGATGGCGTTGCCTGCCCAGAGCAAGGGTGGAATGCTCAACAAAACGGCCGCCTTGATGGATAGGGCTTGTGCCGCGTACGGTGGGGACTGGTGGGTGGTCATAGCCGCCATTGTCCCCCAACGCTACGCCTGCACGCCTTGTTGAGCCCTTCCAGTCTGCACGTAGGTGACATTGCCCTCGGTTTTGCCCGCTAAACTTCGCGCATACAACCATTTTTAAGGACAGTTCCCATGCGATGCAATGCCATTCAATTCAGCCAAGCTGGCGGCCCAGAGCAACTCCAATGGGTTGAGATCGAGGTGGGTGAGCCTGGCGCGGGTCAGGTGCGCGTGCGCCATGAGGCCGTGGGCTTGAACTACATTGACGTCTACCACCGCACCGGCCTGTACCCCATGCCGCTGCCTGCGGGCTTGGGTATGGAGGGCGCGGGTGTGGTGGATGCGGTGGGCGAGGGCGTGACGCACCTCAAGGTGGGCGACCGTGTGGCCTACGCTTCCAACCCGCCCGGCGCTTACGCCGAAGCCCGTGTCATGCCCGCCATGAACGTGTGTGTGTTGCCCGACACCATCAGCTTCGAGACTGGCGCGGCCATGATGCTCAAAGGCCTCACCGCGCAGTACTTGCTCAAGAAAACGTTGCCGGTGGAAGGCTTGCAAGCGGGTGACTTTGTGCTGTTCCATGCCGCCGCGGGTGGTGTGGGCCTGATCGCCTGCCAATGGGCCAAGCATTTGGGTCTGCAGCTCATTGGTACCGCAGGCTCTGATGAGAAGTGTGCGTTGGCCAAAGCACACGGGGCATCACACGTCATCAACTACCGCACGGATGATTTTGTAGCCCGCGTGAAAGACATCACCGGTGGCAAAGGTGTGAAAGTGGTGTACGACTCTGTGGGCAAAGACACGTTCACAGGCTCACTCGACTGCTTGCGCCCATTTGGTTTGTTGGCCAGCTTTGGTAACGCCTCTGGCCCTGTCGACCCCATCGCCCCCGGCATGTTGGGCCCCAAAGGCTCGGTCTACCTCACGCGTCAAACCGTGTTCACCCACATCAGCAGCCGCGAGGCCACGCAAGCCATGGCCAACGATTTGTTTGATGTGGTGGGCAGCGGCGCGGTGAACATCCGCATTGATCAGCGTTACGCACTGAAAAACGCGGCACAAGCACACACCGATTTGGAAGCCCGCAACACCACAGGCTCCACCATCTTCACCCTGTAAGCGCAAATGGCCCGCTAGGGCCTGTGCCGTGTATGGCGTAATGCGTGTCGTGTGGCACGCAGGCGCAGCCTGCTGCGGGCTGCAACCCTGTGGCTTGGGCCCTGGCCTATGTGTTTATTTGATGGGGGCCACCACCGCCAGCGCTTTGGCCAAAGCGGCCACAGCGGTGTCGCTGTCGTGCCATTTGTCTAGGCCGAACAAGCCAATGCGAAAGGTCATGAAGTCGGGGCCTTCATCGCATTGCAGTGGCACGCCAGCAGCGGTTTGCAAGCCGGCTTCCAAAAATTTCTTGGACGACTGAAGACCCGCATCGGTGGTGAAGCTCACCACCACGCCCGGTGCTTGGAAACCGGGTGCGGCCACGGATGCAAAACCGTGCTGACCCAGCAAGGCACGCACCTTGGCACCCAGCGTGATTTGCTCTTCGCGCACACGGTCAAAGCCATAGGACTGCGTCTCCAGCATGGTGTCGCGCAGCCGTGTGAGTGCATCGGTGGGCATGGTGGTGTGGTAGGCGTGGGCACCGTCTTCATAGGTGTGCATGATGCCCAACCAACGCTTCAAATCCATGGCGAAGGTGGTGCTGGTGGTGGCCTCAATGGCGGTGCGTGCACGTTCACTCATCATCACCATGGCGCAACAAGGTGAGCTGCTCCAGCCCTTTTGTGGCGCACTGATGAGCACGTCCACGCCTGTGGCTTGCATATCGACCCACATGGCACCAGAGGCTATGCAGTCCAATACGAACAAGCCACCCACCGCGTGTACGGCGTCTGCTACGGCTTTCAAGTAGTCATCGGGCAGCATCATGCCGGCGGCGGTTTCTACGTGCGGCGCAAACACGACGGCTGGTCGCTCAGCGGCAATGGCGGCCACCACCTCGTCAATTGGGGCGGGCGACCACGGTGCTTGCGGCGCAGCATTGGCTGGGCGCGCCTTGATCACACTGTGACTTTTGGCGATGCGCCCCATCTCTAAAATTTGCGTCCAGCGGTAGCTGAAGTAGCCGTTGCGAATGACCATGACATGCTGGTCTTGCGCAAATTGGCGTGCAACCGACTCCATGCCAAAGCTGCCGCTGCCTGGCACGAGTGCCACGCTGTGGGCGTTGTAAACGGTTTTGAGCATGCCGCCAATATCGCGCATGACGCCGCCAAAGCGCTTGGACATGTGGTTGAGCGAGCGGTCGGTGTACACCACCGAAAATTCCAACAAGCCATCGGGATCAACGTCGGGTAACAAAGCGGGCATGGTCGGTCTCCTACATAAAAAGGTTGCGCGGCGGCACAGCTTACAGCCGTTGTGTCACGCTCATTCAGATGGTAGCCCATTGCGGCTGCAGACCGCCCAGCGCTGCCTGTGCGCAGTGGCAAGCCCCCAAAGGCTTAGGACTTGCGTTTGGCTTGGCGCACGCGGCGCAGCTCGTCGATGATGAGTGCGACGGCACCTATGGTGATGGCGGCATCGGCCACGTTGAAGGCGGGGAAGTGCCCTTGGTAAAACACAGGTGTGAGCCAGTCCCAGTGGAAGTCCAAAAAATCCACCACGTAGCCGTGCATCAAGCGGTCCAGCACGTTGCCAACGGCGCCGCCCAAAATACAGCTCAGTGCAAAGGCAAACAGGGTTTGGTCGCCTTGGCCTTTGAGCATCCACACAATCCACACCACCGTTGCCAGTGCCACGCCGGTAAACAACCAGCGCTGCCAGCCGTCTTGCGTGGCTAAGAAGGAGAAGGCCGCGCCGTAGTTGTGCACGCGAACGATGTTGAAGAAGTCCGTGACCACCACGCCGCCGCCTGTGGCGAAGTTGGCAATGATGAGCGATTTGGTGAGCTGGTCGAGCACCACCAGCACCGCCGCTAGCAACAGCCAAATGCCGAAGGTCTTGTTTGTTTTGCGGCTGAACATGGTGGTGTGTGTTGTATGTGTCGTGTGTGACTTATGTGGGGGCAAGTGGGGTCAGCGTGTATCTGGCCTAAACCCGTTGCCCCATTAAGCCATATTGGCGATACAGCGCGCGCACACGGTAGGGTGTGCCGCGTGGCTGCCCACGTCGTCCACGTAATGCCAGCAGCGCTCGCATTTGCTGTTGCCCGACGCACTCACGGACACGCGCAAGGCATCGCTGGCCTCTAGCGTGACCTTGGAGGTGATGAACACAAAACGCAAGTCTTCACCCAAGCTGTGCAGCAAGGCCAGATCGGCAGCGGGCGCGCCAATGACCAACTCGGCTTGCAGTGATGAGCCCACCTCGCCTGCGCTGCGGCGTTCTTCAATGGCCTTGTTGGCCACTTCGCGCACCTCGCGTATGCGGCTCCACTTGGCCAATAGCGCAGGGTCGGCTGCGGGCAAGTCCAGGTAGGTTTGTATGAAGATTGAGCCTTGCTGCGGCGCAACAATGGCCCACGCCTCCTCGGCTGTGAACGACAAAAACGGCGCCATCCAGCGCAACATGGCTTGGGTGATGTGCCACAGTGCGGTTTGCGCGCTGCGTCTGGCCAACGACTTGGGCGCAGATGTGTACAAACGGTCTTTGAGCACGTCTAGGTAAAACGCACCCAAGTCCTCGGAGCAGTACACCTGCAGCTTGGTGACCACGGGGTGGAACTCGTAGTCGTTGTAGTGGGCCAAGATGTCGGCTTGCATGGTGGCGGCGCGCCCCATGGCGAAGCGGTCGATTTCCAGCATGTCGTCAAAAGCCACGGCATCGGTGGCGATGTCAAAGTCGCTGGTGTTGGCCATCAAAAAGCGCAGGGTGTTGCGGATGCGGCGGTAGCCGTCCACCACACGGGCCAAAATTTTGTCGTCTATGCCCAAGTCGCCCGAGTAATCGGTGGAGGCCACCCACAAGCGAATGATCTCGGCACCCATTTTGGAGCTGATGGTTTGCGGTGCCACCACGTTGCCTACGCTCTTGCTCATTTTGCGGCCGTGGCCGTCCACGGTGAAGCCGTGTGTGAGCAGGCCTTTGTAGGGCGCGCGGCCATACATGGCGCAAGCGGTGAGCAGCGAGGAGTGGAACCACCCACGGTGTTGGTCGTGGCCCTCTAGATACAAATCGGCTTCAGGGCCTGATGCGTGGCTGGCGCCCGCATGCGAGCCTTTGAGCACGGTGGTGTGTGTGGTGCCCGAGTCAAACCACACCTCCAAAATATCCGTGCTCTTGGTGTATTGGGTCGCGCTGTCGGCGGGCTCGTTGATGGCCTGAATGATGTCGGCCGCGCTGAGCTTGCTCCAAGCTTCAATGCCACCTTGCTCCACCACCGTGGCAGCCAGGTCGATGATCTCGGGCGTGCGCGGGTGCAGCTCGCCAGAGTTGATGTCCATGAGAAAGGGCAGCGGCACACCCCAGCTGCGCTGGCGGCTGATACACCAGTCGGGCCGGTTGGCAATCATGTCGCGCAGGCGGCCTTTGCCGTTCTCGGGGTAAAAGTGCGTCTCTTCAATGGCCGCCAGTGCCAGCGCACGCAGGGTTTGCGGGGCCTTGTCTTTGGTGAACACGCCTTCGCCTTCGTCCATGCGGACAAACCACTGGGCTGCCGCGCGGTAGATCACCGGCGTTTTGTGACGCCAGCAATGCGGGTAGCTGTGTTCAATGCCTGTGCTGGCCATGAGCCTGTCGGCCTCGCCCAGCACTTCGATGACGCGTGGTGCGGCTTTCCAAATGTGCATGCCGCCAAACAGGGGCAGTGCGTCTTCATAAGTGCCATTGCCTTGGACGGGGTTGATGATGTCGTCAAACGTCAGGCCGTTGGCAATGCAGGAGTTGAAGTCGTCTACGCCGTAGGCGGGCGACGAGTGCACGATGCCGGTGCCGTCTGAGGCGGTGGCGTAGTCGGCCAAGTAAATCGGCGACAAACGCGCATAGCCCGCGTGCACATCAAACAAAGGGTGCTTGAAAGCCAGATGGTCTAGCGCTTGTCCCAAGCAGGTGGCGACGACGGTGCCTTGCAAACCGTAACGCTCCATACAGCTGTTCACCAAGTCTTGGGCCAGTACCAAGTAGCCTTTGGTCGTTTCCACCAAGGCGTAGGTCAGCTCTGGGTTGACGTTGAGGGCTTGGTTGGCTGGGATGGTCCAAGCGGTGGTCGTCCAAATCACGGCAAAGCTTTTGAGCGCCGCGTTGGGCAGGGCGGCCAAGCCAAATGCAGCGCTGAGTTTGGCGTTGTCGGCACACTCAAACGCCACGTCTAAGGTTTGGCTTTTCTTGTCGGCGTATTCGATTTCAAATTCAGCCAAGGACGATGCGCAGTCAAAGCACCAGTGCACGGGCTTGAGCCCGCGGTAGACGAAGCCACGCTCCATCACGCGTTTGAAGGCCCGAATTTCGTTGGCCTCGTTGGCAAAGTCCATGGTGCGGTAGGGCTTGTCCCACTGTCCCAGCAAACCCAGGCGTTTGAAGTCCACCATTTGCTGCGCGATTTGCTCGGTGGCAAAGGCGCGGCTCTTGGCTTGCATGTCGTCGCGCGCCAAGTTGCGTCCGTGCAGTTTTTCGATGGCGTTTTCAATCGGCAAGCCGTGGCAGTCCCAGCCGGGGATGTATTGCGCGTCAAAGCCTGCGAGCTGGCGCGCTTTCACAATCATGTCCTTGAGCACCTTGTTCACGGCGTGGCCAATGTGGATTTGGCCGTTGGCGTAGGGTGGGCCGTCGTGAAGAATGAACTTGGGCTTGCCCATGCGCGCGTCGCGCAAGCGTTGGTAGGTGCCGTTGGCTTCCCACTCGGCCACCCATTGAGGCTCGCGCTTGGGCAAGTCGCCGCGCATGGGGAAAGCGGTGTCCGGCAGATTCAGTGTTTTGCTGTAGTCGGTTTTGGTGGTGTTGCCGGTGTTGTCGCTGGACATGAGGAGAGTCTTTACTTGAAACAAAGAGGGGGACAGGCCTGCGCGTGGCGCATCGGCGGTGTCAGGGGCGGTTGCTGGCCTACGCGCAAGCCTTGAAGCTGACTGCGCTTCAAATTCGGTCGCGTGTGGTTTGGCGTTGCGTTTGCGTGTGGGCAGACAAGGGCGTGCAGCCATGCATGGTGGCCTGCCCCGCTGGGTTGGCGCTGTGCGGTTGGGTCGCCAAAAATGCGCGTGCGTCATCACAGTCTTGTTGTATGCCCGCAATCAGTGCATCCAGACCGTCGTATTTGCGCTCGTCGTGTAGTTTGTGTAATAAGTCCACTGCGATGATTTTACCGTAGGCCTCTTGCCCGGGCAGGGCTTGCGCCATGGCTGCGGGCCAGCTCAGACAGTGTGTCTCAAGCAGCACGCGCCCGCCATTCACATCGTTGGCGTCCAAGGATGGGCGAATGCCCAAATTGGCCACGCCCGGTATGGCTTGGTCGCCCAAGCCATGCACCAGCACCACGAAAATACCGCTGGCCGCCGGTTTCCAGTGAGCGAAGCGCAAGTTCAGTGTTCTAAAGCCCAACTCACGACCCAACTTGCGCCCGTGCACCACGTGGCCAGACACGCGGTAGGGCCGCCCCAGCAATGCCGCGGCTTGGCTCATGTCGCCTGCGTGCAAGGCTTCGCGTACGGCCGAGCTGGACACGCGCAGGCCATGTACCTCGTAGCTCATCATGCGTGCCACATCAAAGCCCAAGCGCTGGCCCTCGCTGTCCAGCAGCTCGTAGTCACCGGCACGCTGGGCACCAAATTTGAAGTCATCGCCCACCAGCACATACTTGGCCCCCAAGCCCGCGACCAAGGTTTCGTGGATGAAAGCTTGTGGGGTTTGGCTGGCCAAACGTTGGTCAAAGGGCAGCACTACACATTGGTCAATGCCGCAGGCCTCTAGGGCCGCCAACTTGTCGCGCAGCGTAGCGATGCGCGCAGGTGCCAGCTCGGGTTTGTTCAGGGCTTGCGCAAAATAGTCGCGCGGGTGGGGCTCAAACATCATCACGCAGCTGGGGATGCCGCGCAAACGCGCCTCGTTGGTCAGCAGCGCCAACATGGCCTGATGGCCTCGGTGCACGCCGTCAAAGTTGCCAATGGTGAGCGCACAGCTACTAGCCAGCAAGGCGTTGCTGTGGCTGGTTGGTAGTCCGTGGTGAATGCGCATGACGGGTGAGGCTTGGATGTGCTGTTGTGAGCTTGAAACCGTCTATTTTGACCGATTCCTAAGCCGCCTCTGCTGCGGCCCTAGCAAGGGCGCTGGAATGGGCCTGCGGTGAGGCCTCAAACGGTGTCTATGCATGGCGTCTAGACGCAGCATCGAGCGACAACGTTTGGTTAAAAGCGTTTACGGAAAAGCGCTAATGGAAAAGCGCGTAGGGAAAGCGCGTAGGGAAAAGCGTTCAGGCAAGAAAAAAGCCCGACAGCGTTGTCGCTATCGGGCTCAATCTTGGTGCCGAGGGCCGGACTCGAACCGGCACGGTGTTTTGCACCGGCAGATTTTGAATCTGCTGCGTCTACCAATTTCGCCACCCCGGCGGGTGTTGAAGAACAAGATTATGGCACAGATATTCATCGCTTTTGAGTGGCCCATTAACTTTCGCGCAAGTTTTTGATGGCCGGTGTTTGGGCTGGACAGTGTGGTGCGCGCGTTTGTGGCACAGTTGCCTAAAC
>JANREF010000038.1 GCA_030726195.1 Burkholderiaceae bacterium
GGCACCTCGGCGGGCGCACACAATGCCCCCCATTTGGCCAGACACGCCGCCTTGGGCTTGGCCGCTTTCGACACCCTGGCCGTGGTGTGGCTGCGCAGGCGCAGCCACCACGTCTACCGCTTGAACGCGCCGCAATGGGCGCAATACAACCTGCTGACCGCCGGGTGGGTGTTGGCCAAGCAAGTCAAAGTGCACCGCGCCCTACTGGACACCTCGCCACTGGTGGACACCTTGCACAAAGCCATACAGCTGCAAGCCATTGAAGACGCCATAGACACAGGCACCATCGACGCCTTGGCCGTCACCACCTCCAGCTACACCAGCGGCACCCACTGGACGTTTGTGCAAACCAAACCAACACTCACGCCCCAGCCTTGGCGGCGCGTGGACAGGCGCGCCGACATGCAGCCCATCACCATCGAGCACCTCATGGCCTCCAGCGCCATACCGTTTTTGTTTGGCGCCATTCCCTTGTGGGTGGACGGCCACCGCGAGTACTTTGGAGACGGCTCCATGCGCCAAACCGCACCGCTGTCACCTGCCATCCACTTGGGTGCCAACCGCGTGCTGGCCATCGGTGCGGGCAAGCCCATTGACATGCACACCGATCAGGGCAAGCGCGTGCATGCGGCCCAAGGTGAGCCCCCCGCTGGCGTGATCGCCAGCCATGCCTTGGCCAGCGTGTTTCAAGACACCTTGCACGGCGACGCCGACCAGGCCATGCGCATGACCGAGGCTGCGCGCGCGCTCAATCCGGCCCAACGCCAAGCCCTGCCCTACAGGCCCATAGACGTATTGGCCATCAACCCCAGCGAGTCGTTAGACGAAATTGCGCTGCGCCACACCCACTTGTTGCCCAAGGCCACGCGCGCCGTGCTCATGGGTCTGGGCGCACTCAACAACAGCATTGACAAGCCCAATCACAACGCGGCCAGCCTGGCCAGCTATTTGATGTTTGAGCCAGGCTTCATCCACAGCTTGGTCGCCTTGGGCGAACACGACGCCAGACTGAACGCGCAGGCGCTGAAGCAATTCTTTGCAGTGCCATAATAGAGGCGTACAACACACCGGAGAAACGTTTTGGAAGCCAGCCCCAGTTGCTTGCTTTCAGTCCGCAATCGCCGCAGCAGCTGAGTCGCAACTCAGTCGAGCAGGCCAGGGCTGAAAGCGTGCACCACACCACTTCAGCCTGCGTCGCATAAGCCACGCAACGCCACACCACATCACCCCACAAAGGGACGTGTCACATGCTCAATGTATTCACCTTGGTCAACGGCCGCCTATTTCAAGAAGAAATTGAGTCGCTGGAAGACCTGCGCCGCTTCAAGCCCATATGGGTGGACTTGGACGAGCCCACTGCAGAAGAAAAGCAGTGGATCAAGCAAACCTACGAACTCAGCATTCCCGATGACGCCATAGACGACGACATCGAGGAGTCCGCGCGCTTTTATCAAGAAGACAACGGCGAAATGCACATTCGCAGCGACTTCTTGATTTACGACGACGAGAACCCACGCGGCGTGCGCGTGGCGTTTATTCTCAAACAGCAAGACGCCGCCACTGGCGCAGGCATCTTGTTTTCGATTCACGACGAAGACGTGCCCGTGTTTCGGTTGCTGCGCATGCGTGCACGCCGCTTACCAGGTCTCATTGAAGACTCCAAAGACGTGCTGCTGGCCTTGTTTGACGCCGACGCCGAATACTCAGCCGACACGCTGGAAGAAATTTACGACCAACTCGACGACGTCAGCCGCCGCGTGCTCTCGGGCGACGTGACCGACGACACCGCAGGCAAGGTGCTGTCTGCCATTGCGCGCGACGAAGACATGTCGGGGCGCATTCGGCGCAACGTCATGGACACCCGACGCGCCGTGAGTTTCATGATGCGCGCGCGCATGCTCAACGCCGAGCAGTTTGAAGACGCACGCCAAATTTTGCGCGACTTGGACTCGCTGGACTCGCACACCGCGTTCTTGTTCGACAAGATCAACTTTTTGATGGACGCCACGGTTGGTTTCATCAACATCAACCAAAACAAGATCATCAAAATCTTCTC
>JANREF010000039.1 GCA_030726195.1 Burkholderiaceae bacterium
TGCGGTTGTAGCCGTAGCGCAGCATGATGGGCAAGGAAATCAGGCCCATAGAAATCACGGCAGCGGCCACCACGCCTGTGGTTGCCGCGAGCAAAGCGCCTACCAAAATCACGGCCACAGCCAAGCCACCACGAACCGGACCAAACACTTGGGCCACGGTTTCGAGCAAGTCCTCGGCCATACCGCTGCGTTCCAAAATAATACCCATCAAGGTAAAGAATGGAATCGCCAACAGGGTTTCGTTGGACATGATGCCCACCACACGCAGTGGCAACGCCTGGAACAGCACATCAGGAAAGAGGCCGACCTCCATACCCAAAAAGCCAAACGCCAGGCCTGTGGCGGCCAATGAGAATGCAACGGGAAAACCAATCACCAAAAATACCAACAAGCCGACAAACAAGACCGGCACGAAATTCAATTGCAAAAATTCGATCATGATGTTTGCTCCGCCTTGACGTCGGTCGTGGCATCGTCTTCAGGGTTGCTGTGGGCCAACGTATCGGGGCCGCCAGATAATAAAAAATTCAAACGCTTGATCAACTCAGAGATCGCTTGCAAGCCCAGCAACGCAAAGCCTGCCGGCACGAAAGCGTATACAGGCCAACGGATGAGGCCACCGGGGTTGAACGACATCTCGCCCGACTCATAGGCCTGCAGCGTCACGGGCATGCTCAGGTAAATCATGAGGCCGCACAGTGGCAGCAGGAACACCAAAATGCCGCCCACATCGACCCAGTTGCGCGCGCGCGCTGACAACTTGCTGGATAAAAAGTCAATGCGCACGTGCACATTGTGTAAAAAAGCGTAGCCTGCACCCAGCATGAACACGGCAGCAAACAGATACCACTGAATTTCGATCATGGCATTGGAGCCGGCACCAAAGGTGTAGCGCACGATGGCGTTGCCCGCACTGATGAGCGTAGAGGCCAATATCAACCATATGGCGATTTTGCCAATCCAAGTGGTCAGGCCATCGATGAGTCGGCTGAGGACTAGTAGGTTTTTCATGTGGTGGTGTTGTCTGATGAGAGTGGACCCTGTGGCAGGCCAACGGCTGACAAAGCAGCATTGCGAAACAGACCATCATAGCCACCGCAAGCGGCCGTGCTAACTGTGATCTTCACTAGTTTTCGCAAATTAAAAAGAATCTTACTCGCCAACAAAAAGCCCCGCTATGCGGGGCTTTTTGCATGGTTGTTAGCCCAACTGATTACAGCTTGGCTTGCTGCATGTAGCGGTCAAACGTACCTTCAGTCAAACGAGCCCACTGGTTTTGATCGCGGCGGAACTGTTTAAAGTCCGCATAAATCTTTTTCCAGTCTGCATCGGTGTCGCTCAATTCCTCGTAGGACTCTTGAGCGGCCTTGAAGGCTGCATCCATCACGTCCTTGGGCATTTGGATCAGCTTGGTACCGCTGGCCAACAGCTCTTTGAGCGCCTTGGGGTTGCGCACGTCGTACATGGCTTGCATGGTCACGTGGGCTTGCGTAGCAGCCATACGGACAATGTTCTTGTACTCGGTAGACAACTTGGCAAATGCGTCCTTGTTGATCATCACGTCCAGCTCTGGACCGCCTTCCCACCAACCTGGGTAGTGGTAGAACGGCGCCACTTTGTTGAAGCCCAGTTTCTGGTCGTCGTAAGGACCAACCCACTCAGCTGCGTCGATGGTGCCTTTTTCCAGGGCTTGGTAAATTTCACCGCCGGGAATGCTTTGTGGCACGCCACCGATTTTGCCAACGATGGTGCCGCCGAAGCCACCAATACGCATCTTCAAGCCTTGCATGTCAGCCATGGACTTGATTTCTTTGCGGTACCAGCCGCCCATTTGTGCGCCTGTGTTGCCCGCTGGGAAAGCCACCATGTTGTACTTGGAGTAGAACTCGTTCATCAACTTGCCGCCGTTGCCTTCAAACATCCAAGCGGTTGTTTGGCGGCTGTTCAGGCCGAAAGGAATGGCACAACCCAAGGCAAAAGCGGGGCTCTTACCGAAGAAGTAGTAAGGCGCTGTGTGCGCGGCTTCAACCGTGCCTTGCTGCACACCGTCAACCACGCCGAAAGCGGGCATCAACTCGCCGCCAGCGTGCACAGAGATTTGGAACTTGCCGCCAGTCATGTCACTGACGTTTTTAGCAAACTGCTCAGCGCCGCCGAAGATGGTATCCAGCGCCTTGGGGAAGCTGGAAGCCAGACGCCAACGAATGGTAGGTTGGGCATGCACAGCTGGTGCAACACCTGCGGCCAAAACACCGGCAATACCAGCGTTTTTAATGAGGGAACGACGATCCATATCGATTGACTCCGTTTTTCAATGTATGTGAAGGTGCATCAAGTACTGACCACACCGCTAGACCAACCATTTAGTCAGCAGCCATTGTAGGCATGCGGATGGCCCATTTTCCCGCGGGTTTTCCCTCTGTATACCAATGTATGCCAAGCCCGGCGCGGGCTGGCGCGGGCACACGCCAAAGCGTCTGTATTTTGAAATTTTTGATGCGAGGCCGTGAAATTCACGCAAGCCGACGCCGGTTGAGGCAACGCGCAAGCCTGGGCTTGCGTGTCAGCCTACAGATTCAAGCGCTGAAAAAGCGCGCGCGTATCGACTGCTCAATGCCTTGCGCGCTCAAGCCCACACCGGCCAACAGCTTGACCGGGTCGCCATGTTCGATGAAAACATCGGGCAGGCCCAGTTGCAGCACCGCGTGTTGATGCCCGTGGGCTTGCAACCACTCCAGCACCGCCGAGCCTGCTCCACCTGCAACCGCGCCCTCTTCCAGCGTCACAAAGCTGTCGTGGGTCTGGCACAACTGGGCCAACATGTCGTGGTCTAAAGGCTTGGCCCAGCGCATGTCCACCAGCGTCAAGTCCAGCGCCTGCGCGCCCGCCTGCGCCATATGCAACAAGGTGCCAAAGGCCAGCACGGCTACCCGCTTGCCCGCGCGCGCCACCGCCGCTTTGCCTACCGGCAACGCCTCTAAACTGCGGCCTGCGGGCACACCCGTGCCACTGCCACGCGGGTAACGCACGGCGACAGGGTAGTCGCAAGCCAGCGCCGAGGACAGCAAGCTGCGGCACTGCGCCTCATCAGACGGGCAGGCAATGGCCATGTTGGGAATACATCGCAAAAACGGTATGTCATACGCACCCGCGTGCGTTGCACCATCGGCGCCCACAATGCCCGCGCGGTCCAGTGCGAACACCACAGGCAAGTTTTGCAAGGCCACGTCGTGGATCAACTGGTCGTAAGCACGTTGCAAAAATGTAGAGTAAATCGCCACCACTGGCTTGAGGCCCTCACAGGCCAAACCCGCCGCAAAGGTCACCGCATGTTGCTCGGCAATGCCAACGTCGAAGTACCGTGCGGGAAAGCGCTTGGCGAACTCAACCATGCCTGAGCCCTCACGCATGGCCGGCGTGATGCCCACCACACGCGCGTCGGCTTGCGCTGCGTCACACAACCAGTCGCCAAACACGTTGGAGAACGTGGGCTTGGGCGCAACGCTTGGGCTGGTCAGGCCCACATTGGGGTCGAACTTGCCTGGGCCATGGTAGGCCACAGGATCGGCCTCGGCCAACTTGTAGCCTTGGCCTTTTTTTGTCACCACATGCAAAAACTGGGGGCCATCCAACTGCTTGATGTTCTCGAGTGTGGGAATGAGTGAGTCCAAATCATGGCCGTCAATTGGGCCAATGTAGTTGAAGCCAAACTTCTCGAACAGCGTGGCCGGCACCACCATGCCTTTGGCGGTTTCTTCCAAGCGCTTGGCCAGCTCAAACAAGGGCGGCGCGCCCTTAAGCACGCGCTTGCCCACATCCTTTGCAGCCGAGTAAAACTGCCCGCTCATAAGTTGGGCCAGGTAGCGGTTGAGCGCACCCACGGGTGGTGAGATGGACATGTCGTTGTCGTTCAAGATAACCAACAACTTGCAGTCCTCAACGCCTGCGTTGTTCATGGCCTCAAAGGCCATGCCAGCGGTGAGCGCGCCATCACCAATCACCGCAATGCTGTGGCGCTGGGACTGCTGCAACTTGGCCGCCATGGCCATGCCCAAAGCCGCGGAAATGGAGGTGGAAGAGTGGGCGGTGCCGAAGGCGTCAAACTCACTCTCAGCGCGCATGGGAAAGCCACTGATGCCGCCGAGCTGGCGCAAGGTGCCCATGCGCTCGCGACGACCCGTGAGTATTTTGTGCGGGTAGGTTTGGTGGCCCACATCCCACACGATACGGTCATCGGGCGTGTTGAACACGGCATGCAAGGCCACCGTTAATTCCACCGTGCCCAAATTGGAACTCAAGTGTCCACCGGTTTTAGACACGCTGTGCAACACAAACGCGCGCAACTCTTCGGCCAAACGCTTGAGTTTGCTGCGCGGCATGGCACGCAAGTCCTGCGGCGAGTCCACGCTGTTGAGTAGGGCAAAGGCGGCCGTATCTGGCTGTGTCATGTCAAGGCTTTCAATTCGGTTCCGGGCCGCACTCAGTGACTGCGTGCCACTATTTTGTCGGCCAACGCATGCAAGGCGGCGCTGTCGCTCAAGCCTGCGTCTTGTAACGCGGCTTTGGCACTGTGTACCAAGTCGACTGCGTAGGCTTGTGCACCACTCAGACCCATGAGGGACACAAATGTAGGTTTGTCGGCCAGTGCGTCTTTGCCCGCTGTTTTACCCAGGGTTGCGGTATCGGCGGACACGTCCAGCACATCGTCCACCACCTGGAAGGCCAAGCCCACGCGCTGCCCATACACATCCAGTGCGGTGCGCTCTTGCGCATTGGCACCTGCGCACACCGCCCCCATGGCCACGGCTGCACGAATCAGTGCACCGGTTTTGAGGGCGTGCATGCGCTCCAGTTCACTTTGATTGAGGTCCGTGCCCACACTGGCCAAGTCAATCGCTTGGCCACCGGCCATGCCCTGCGCGCCTGCGGCCACGCTTAGGAGTTGACAACAGCGCAGCTGCGCAGAGGCGGGCAACGCATCGTCGGTGTCTGTATCTTGGGTGAGCACCACAAAGGCCTGCGCTTGCAGCGCGTCACCCGCAAGCAAGGCCTGGGCTTGGCCGTATTGCACGTGCACCGTGGGCTTTCCGCGGCGCAACACGTCGTCATCCATGCAAGGCATGTCGTCGTGCACCAGTGAGTAGGCGTGAATCATCTCCACCGCGCAGGCCGCACGCATCACCGCCTCGCGCATACCCGGGCGCAGCGCTGTGCTGCTTTGTTTGGCCACAGCCTCGCACGCGGCAAAGGCCAGCATGGGCCGCATGCGCTTGCCGCCGCCCGTTAAGGCGTACTGCATGGCAGCCAGCAAAGGCTGCGGTGCATCGGTGGGCAGGTGCTGCAGCAAGGCCAGCTCCACCTCGTCTGCGCGGGCTTGCTGCCAAGCATGGATGTCAAACGGCACGGCAGCGGCGCTCACGCATCGCGCTCCCAAGCTTTCGCTTGGTCGCCTTCCAACACTTTGACCTGCGCCTCCACTGCATCCAACTGGGCGCGGCAGTACTGCAGCAGCTGCGCACCCCGCTTGTATTGGCCCAACAACTGGTCCAGCGGCAGCTGCCCGGCCTCCAGCTGGGCCACCAATGTTTCCAACTCATCAACGGCGGCTTCGTAATTGGCGGGCTGGGCCATCAACTCGATGGCCTCGGCGGACTGCGCCGGCGCTGCATCGTTGACTGGTGTTGCTTTTGAATTACTGGCTTTTGTCATAAATACTTTCTCTGACCAATCATTTTAGAGGCACGGCAGCGGGCCCTTAGGCCCAGTGCCCACCCAACATCGTGATTGGTAGTGGCTTTCAGTCTGCAGGGCTTTTGGCGTAGGGGTTACACTCTGCGGTTTCGCTAAAAAATTCTTCAGGAGTTTGCCGCACCCCGTAGGCAAAATCATTTTGTGCTTTATGCACGCCCCTGCCCCTTCATAGGGGGAGTCTATAGGTCAGGATCATCATGTCTGATTTAAGTCTTCAACTTCAGCAGGCCAAGAGTCAACTCTCGGTTTCCAGTTATTTTGATGATGCGCTGTTCAAGCGCGAGATGGAAACTATCTTCCAGTCTGGTCCACGCTATGTCGGCCACCGCCTAGCGGTGCCCGAGCGTGGCGACTACTTCAGCTTGCAACACGAAGGCCATGGCCGTGCGCTCGTTCATGGCGCGGGCGGCATCGAACTGCTGTCCAACGTGTGCCGCCACCGCCAAGCCGTCATGCTCAAAGGACAAGGCAACTTGTCACAAACCCAGGCTGGCAGCGCGGGTGGCAACATCGTGTGCCCGCTGCACCGCTGGACCTACAGTGAGCAAGGCCAGCTGCTGGGTGCGCCCCATTTCAGCCAAGACCCGTGCCTCAACCTCAACCAGTACAAACTGCGCGAGTGGAACGGCTTGCTGTTTGAGGACAACGGGCGCGACGTAGCCGCCGACCTCGCAGGCCTAGGCCCAGCCAACGCACTCAACTTTGACGGCTACGTGCTCGACCACGTCGAAATGCACGAGTGCAACTACAACTGGAAAACCTTCATCGAAGTCTATCTAGAGGACTACCACGTCGAACCCTTCCACCCTGGTCTGGGCAACTTCGTAACCTGCGATGACTTGCGCTGGGAATTCAAGCCCGACTATTCGGTGCAAACCGTTGGCGTGACCAACCTGGCCACCAGCGGCAGCCCCGCCTACCAGCGCTGGCACGATGTGCTCATGCAATACCGCAACGGTGAGCTGCCCGAGTACGGCGCCATCTGGCTCACCTACTACCCACACATCATGATTGAGTGGTACCCGCACGTGCTCACGGTCTCTACGCTACACCCCATGGGGCCACAGCGCACCATGAACGTGGTGGAGTTCTTCTACCCAGAAGAAATTGCCGCCTTCGAACGCGAGTTTGTAGAAGCGCAGCGCGAGGCCTACATGGAGACAGCGGTGGAAGACGACGAAATCGCCGAGCGCATGGACGAAGGCCGACGCGCCCTATTGGCCAGAGGCGACAACGAGGTCGGCCCCTACCAAAGCCCCATGGAAGACGGCATGCAGCACTTCCATGAGTGGTACAACGCCAAAATGGGTCAGCACGACACGCCAGCCACCCGATAACGGCTACACACCAGCTGCGCATGCTCCCCGCAGTGGGCGTCTTTCAGACGAACCCACCGGGGCGTTTGCAGGTGGCCTGTCTGCACGCACCTCACCACCACCTTCAACACGCCACAACCCCATGCAAGCCCTTTGGATGCTGCTCGCCGCCTGTTTGTTTGCCACCATGGGCGTGTGCGTGAAACTGGCATCGGCTTATTTCAACAACTTTGAAATCGTGATGTACCGCGGCGTCATCGGCGTGCTGGGCTTGCTGTGGTGGTGCCGCGTGCGTGGCCTGGGTGCTGCGTTTTTTAAAACACGCTTTCCCATGATGCATGTGTGGCGGGCCACGGTGGGAGTGGTGTCGTTGATGTGCTGGTTTTACGCCATTGCGCACATCCCACTGGCCACAGCCATGACCATGAACTACATGAGCAGCGTGTGGATTGCCACTTTTTTAGTCGGTGGTGCGCTCATCCTGCAGCGCCCGGGCGAGCCGCTCAAACAACAAGGCCCCTTGGTACTCACTATTTTGCTGGGCTTTGTGGGTGTGGCATTGCTGCTGCGCCCCACGCTCAACGCTGATCAAGGCTTTGCAGCCTTGGTTGGGCTTATTTCTGGTGTGATTGCCGCACTGGCTTACCTGCAGGTGTCGGCGTTGGCCAGGGTGGGCGAGCCGGAAACCCGCGTGGTGTTTTATTTCTCGGTGGGCGCAGCGCTTGCCGGTGGCGTCGGCACCAGCGTTGCAGGGGCCAGCGCCTTTAGTGCGGTCGGCGCGTTGTGGCTGATTCCGGTGGGCGTGTTGGCGCTGCTGGGGCAAATTTGCATGACCAAGGCCTACGCCAGTGGCGCAACACTGTTGGTTGCAAATTTACAGTACACGGGTATCGTGGTGGCCAGCTTGTACAGCGTGTGGCTGTTTGACGACCACCTGCCACCCAGCAGCTGGGGCGGTATGGCGCTGATCGTCGTCAGTGGCATTGCCGCTACCGCATTGCGCGTGCGCGGCATACCAGCCGCACCGCCACAGGAACAGGAACAGGGTCGCTAAGGTGTGACCAACCCAGACCACCAGCCGCGCAACAATCGATACAACAAGCACACGGTTCACAACGCTCACAACACCTACAACGCTTACAACACCGACCACACCCACCACACCATGGCCCACACACTCACCATCAACACCACCCAACTCCAAGCGCTGACCGAGAGCGGCGCTGACCTGTGCGTACTGGACTGCAGTTTTGACCTCGCAGCGCCCGCTGCAGCACGCCAAGCCTTTGCTCAAGTGCACATCGCTGGTGCGCTGTTTGCCGACCTGGACTTGCACTTGAGCGCACATGGCGATGTCGCGCCCATCAACGGCGGACGCCACCCCCTGCCCTCCCGCGCGTGGTTTGCGCAGCAACTGGCGGCATGGGGTATCACCCCCCACACGCAAGTGGTGGTGTACGACCGCAACGGCAACAACTTTTGTGGACGCGCTTGGTGGATGCTCAAATGGTGCGGCCATGACAACGTCGCCTTGCTCGACGGGGGTCTGGCCGCGTGGCAAGCCGCTGGTGGCGCGGTGTCCGGCGAAGAAACACACACCACCAGAACCCACCCACTGCCCGCCTACCCTTTGGGCGAGCCATTGGTGCAGCTGGTAGACACGACCCACGTGCTGCATGCGCTGCAGCACGCACCGCACACACAGTTGGTCGTCGATGCGCGTGGTGCACCACGCTTTGCAGGCGACACCGAGCCACTAGACCCCGTGGCCGGACACATTCCGGGTGCCGTCAACCACCCATTCACCACCAACTTTGATGGCAGCGGCTTATTCAAGACTGCAGACGAACTCAAAGCCCTGTGGGCCAACACACTTGGCGAGCGCGATGCCGCCAGCGTGGTCATGCAGTGCGGCAGCGGCGTGAGCGCCGTACCCAACATCGTGGCCATGGCCCTGGCAGGTTTACCCATGCCAGCCCTGTACGCTGGCAGCTGGAGCGAGTGGAGCCGCACGCCGGGCACGCCACGTCAAACGAAAAACGGCTTGGAATAAGGCGTTCGATGTGCGCTGCAAGGTGCCAGCGCCGCACCAGACCCTCTGGTCAAGCCAGAGGGTGACAAACAAACCAAAGCGCGGGGGTAGTGCATGCGCGCGCAGATCATGTATCGCGCCAGCTGTCACACCAGACTTGATCTGGTGTCTAAGCGCCTGCCAAGCAACTCAACGGGCTGTGCAACCAGCAGCACTGCACCGCTTGGTTCGTGCGCTCAATCGCGCAAGGCCATATGGAGCTAGGCCTTGATGAGCAGCACCACGGCTTGGGCTTCTATGCTTTTGCCTTCGCCTACGGGGCCCATTTTTTCGGCGGTTTTGGCTTTCACATTGACGCACTGCGGGTCAATGTGCAGCAGGTGCGCAATGCGCACCGCCATGTCGGCTTTGTAGGGTGCAAGCTTGGGCGCTTGTGCCACCACGGTGCAGTCTAGGTTGCCCACGCGCCAGCCGGCTGCGTGTACTTTATCCAGAGCAACGCGGGTGAGCACGGCAGAGTCGGCGTCTTTGTGAGCACTGTCTGTATCCGGGAACAAGCCGCCAATGTCGCCCATAGCGGCCGCACCGAGCATGGCGTCGATGATGGCGTGCAGCAAGGCATCGGCGTCGGAGTGTCCCATAAGACCGTGGCTGTGAGGAATGTGTACGCCGCCCAACACCAGCGCGCGTCCTGTGACCAAAGCATGGGTATCCCAGCCTTGGCCGATGCGAAACATGGGGAGCGCAGCCGATGGTGAGGCGTTGCCTGCAGTGAATGTCATGGTTGCTTTACGGTTGACGCCCGCGCAACACGACGCGAGCGAGTTCAAAATCGTTGGGATAGGTCACCTTGAAGTTGTCCACGCCGCTGGCCACCAACAAGGGCGACTGGCCCATGCGCTCTAAAGCGCTGGCCTCATCGGTGATGAGTGGCCACGCCAGCTCGTCATCGTGGGCATCGTGCAGCGCGCTCAGCAAACTGCCCAGTTTGAACAACTGCGGCGTTTGCGCGAGCCATTTGCCTGCACGCGAAGTGGTGTCGGCCACGGCCGCCACAGCGGCTCCCTGCACCGCATCCAACATGTCTTGGCGGGCCACCTTGATGGTGTCGGGCACGGGTTGTGCCAACAAGCCGCCGCGCCCGTGTTGCACACAGGCCGCGATGAGCGTGTGCACGGCAGCAGCTTGCACCAGGCAGCGCGCCGCGTCATGCACCAGCACCCAGTCGCACGCGCTGGCCCCAAGGTCATTGCGCAAGCACTCCAAACCATTCATCACCGACTCGGAGCGACTGGATCCGCCCACGGGGGCGGCCTGCCAAGCCGGTGCCAGTGGCGCGACGTGTGCTTGCCAAAACCCATCGCCCGGACTCACCACGGCCAGCTTCGTGCCCGCTTGCCACTGGCCCGCGCTGGCCAAGGCCACATCCACTTGATCCAA
>JANREF010000040.1 GCA_030726195.1 Burkholderiaceae bacterium
AGCAGCTTGGGCATAATAGAGCGCAGGTTCGCTGTGACATCTGTTCGGCGTTGGGCTGGTCTATCAACCCCATGGTCATCTTAGGAGTTTTCTCGTGAAGCAAATCACCGCTGTTATCAAGCCGTTTAAATTGGAAGAGGTGCGTGAGGCATTGGCGGAGCAGGGCGTGACAGGCTTGACCGTGACCGAGGTCAAGGGTTTTGGCCGCCAAAAAGGCCATACCGAGCTGTACCGTGGCGCGGAGTACGTGGTTGACTTTTTGCCCAAGGTCAAAATCGAGGTGGTCGTCGCCTCTGACGACGTTGAACGCTGTGTGGAGGCCATCGTTGCCGCTGCGCGCACCGGCAAGATTGGCGATGGCAAAATTTTCGTCACACCTGTTGACCGTGTGGTGCGCATCCGTACTGGCGAAGAAGACGGCGCAGCAATTTAAGCAGTCGACCAAGGGGCGGCATACAAGCGCCCCGTGTGCACACGCCCGGTATTGATACAGGCCCTGCGTTTAAAAGGCCTGTGTTTGCACGGGCTTGGTGAAGCCGGCCTGTTGCACCAAGCGCGCCAGCAACTCGCCGGGCTCGGTGCCTGTTTCAATCAGGGTCATTTGCCGCTCGTCCATGAACCCACTGTTCAGTGCACTGGCCATGAAGCCGTGTAAGGCGTCGTAATAGCCGCCGATGTTGAGCACGCCGACCGGTTTGTCGTGGTAGCCCAGTTGTCGCCACGTCCAAATCTCAAACAACTCTTCAAAAGTGCCTATGCCGCCGGCCATGGCGACAAATGCGTCGGCACGCTCGGCCATGATGGCCTTGCGCTCGTGCATGGTTTGCACCACCACCAATTCATCGCAGTCGTTGTTGGCCACTTCGCGCGCCACCAGTGCCTGCGGCATGACGCCCAGCACGCGCCCGCCAGCACCCGCACAGGCACTGGCCACGGTGCCCATTAGGCCGGTTTTGCCCCCACCGTAGACCAACTGGCCGCCATGGCTGCCAATCCATTCGCCTACAGCTACAGCGGCGTGGGTATGGGCTGCGTCGGTGCCGGTGCGTGAGCCGCAATACACGGCAACGGAGAAGGCTGGAGTTTTCATGGTGTGGGCCTGGTGATTGCAACGGTTGCGGTCAGGTCGGACATGGCGCGTGCGCCGCTTTACAACGCGAATGTGCGTGCAATGGCCGCGAGCCATACGCCCGCGCACAGCAGCAGTGCGAGCAGCACGGCTGCACTGCCCAAGTCTTTGGCGCGCTTGGACAGCTCGTGGTGGTCTTCGCTGATGCGGTCAATGGCCGCTTCTACGGCGGTGTTGAGCAGCTCGACGATCAAAACAAGCACCACGGTTGCTACCAATAGGCTGGTTTCTACCCAACTGTTGCCCAGCGCAAAGGCCAACGGCAGCATGATGGCAGCCAACACGATTTCAAACGCGAAGGCTGGTTCGCCCCAGCCGTATTTCAATCCAGCTACTGAATACGCGAATGCATGGGGCAGTCGCGCAAAGCCGCGGCGCTTGATGCTGGGTTTTCCTGTTTTATGTTCCATGCTTAAGACCTCTTGAGTCGGGGTTTGACGTGGCTGACCACTTGCGTGCCAGCCCACACATCGTGCAGAAATTGCCGCTTGGGGTTGAGCCTGGCGGTGTTGGCCCACACAAAAGCCCATAGCAACATCCAACCTGTAATGGCCAAAGCGCTGGAGCCCAAGACCTTGCCCAGCAGCAGCGGTGGCAGTACCCACACCCAGCACAGCACGTAGCGCAAGCCAGCTTGACGCCATGTCATCAGTTGGGTGTTGCGGTCGGCACGCACCAAGCGCAGATGCCACGTTTTCATGGCCAGGGTCTGGCCGCTGCGCGTCCACTGCCAACAAAAGTAAATGCCTAAGACCAAAAACAGCAACGCCTGCTGGGCGGAGCGGTTGTCTAGGCCGCTGCGGGTGTTGGTGAGCACACTGAAGACGTAATCGGTGGCGAAGGTCACGCCAAACAACAGCATGCCCTCATACAGCCAAGCGGCCATGCGACGCTTGAGGCTGGGTATGGGTTCATCAACGATAGGGTTGGGTGCGGTGGCGTCTTGTACGGGCATGTAGGGCAGGATAGGTTGTGTGTAAAGCGTGAGTCAGGTGTGAGCGATGTGTGCGTGAGGTGCGCATGGCGACGAGTGCGAGTCGCAATTGGTGTGGTCTTTAACCCACTATTGTCGCTTGAAAGCCGGCGCTGCGAGGGAGCGAGATGAATGCCTTTGAATACATGTCATAATCTGCGCTGCACAATTTACTTGCAAACGGATAACAGTCGCGCGGGATGTACAAATTGAGGCCCGCCCATGTCTGTTGTCTCAAGTCTTGAGCCTGCCCCAAAAGGGTTTCGCAAGAGGCACCCACGGTTTTTCGTTAGAGAAAATCTCAAAGGTTCATCATGAAAATCAATTCTGCGGAAATCAACTCCGCCGCCGTTGCCGACGCTGTCGGTCAAGCACCTGAGCTCATGGGCTCAGAAGTCCTCGTCAAAGCATTACAAGCCGAAGGTGTTCAGCAAATCTGGGGTTACCCCGGTGGCGCTGTGTTGTACATCTACGATGCCTTGTACAAGCAAGACACCATTCAACACGTGTTGGTGCGTCACGAGCAAGCTGCCGTGCACGCGGCAGACGGTTTTGCCCGCGCCACTGGTGAAGTTGGCGTGGCACTGGTCACATCCGGCCCAGGCCTGACCAATGCCGTCACAGGTATCGCCACCGCCTACATGGACAGCATTCCCATGGTCATCATCAGCGGCCAAGTGCCGACTGCTGCCATTGGCTTGGATGCCTTCCAAGAGTGTGACACCGTGGGCATCACACGCCCCATCGTGAAACACAACTTCCTGGTGAAAGACCCCGCCGATCTGGCGCTCACCATGAAAAAAGCCTTCCACATTGCGCGCAGCGGCCGACCTGGCCCTGTGGTGGTGGACGTGCCCAAAGATGTGTCGTTCAAAAAAACACCGTATACGGGTTACCCCGAAACGGTGGAAATGCGCTCCTACAATCCTGTGCGCAAAGGCCACGGCGGTCAAATCCGCAAGGCCTTGCAGCTGTTGCTGACCGCCAAGCGTCCCTACATTTACACCGGTGGCGGTGTGTTGTTGGGCGAGGCCGTGGCCGAGTTGCGCGAGCTGGTGGACTTGCTGGGCTACCCAGTGACCAACACGCTGATGGGTTTGGGCGCGTTCCCAGCCAGCGACAAGCGTTTCTTGGGCATGCTGGGCATGCACGGCACGATTGAAGCCAACAATGCCATGCAAAACAGTGACGTGTTGCTGGCCGTAGGCGCGCGTTTTGACGACCGCGTGATTGGCAACCCCAAGCACTTTGCTCAAAACGACCGCAAGATCATCCACATCGACGTGGACCCCAGCAGCATTTCCAAGCGCGTCAAGGTCGATGTGCCTATCGTGGGCGACTGTAAAGAGGTGTTGCGCGAGTTGATCAACATGATCAAAGACACGCAGCAACGCGTCGACGCTAGCGACTTGGCCGCATGGTGGTCCACCATCGAAGAATGGCGCTCGCGCGACTGTTTGAAGTACGACGACACCAACACCGACGTGATCAAACCCCAAAAGGTGATTCAAACCCTGTGGGACATGACCAAGGACGCTGACGCATACATCACATCCGATGTGGGCCAGCACCAAATGTGGGCTGCCCAGTACTACGGTTTTGACAAGCCACGGCGTTGGATCAACTCCGGTGGTTTGGGCACCATGGGCGTGGGTATTCCTTACGCCATGGGTATCAAGCTGGCCAAGCCTGACGCAGAAGTGTTCTGTGTCACCGGTGAGGGCTCGGTGCAAATGTGTATTCAAGAGCTGTCCACTTGTTTGCAATACAACACGCCCATCAAGGTGATTTCACTGAACAACCGCTACCTCGGTATGGTGCGTCAGTGGCAAGAGGTGGAGTACGCAGGCCGTTACAGCAGCAGCTACATGGACGCCTTGCCTAACTTTGTGAAGTTGGCAGAAGCCTATGGCCACGTGGGCATGCTCATTGAGCGCCCGCAGGATGTTGAAGGTGCGCTGCACGAGGCCCGCAAGCTCAAGGACCGCACCGTGTTTATGGACTTCAGGACCGACCCAACAGAAAACGTATTCCCCATGGTGCAAGCCGGCAAGGGTATTACGGAGATGTTGCTGGGATCCGAGGACTTGTAAGCAAGGCCTGCCACCAACCGAGATCAAGTCACCCATCAGCTCAAGCCCTCGCACACGCCTGTGTGGCGTTTGCCAAGGCTTGTAGCCCCAACAATCTATTGCTTGCCAAGCCAGCGCATTACCGTGCGCTGGGGAGGGCGGCGAAAAGAAACGTTACATCATGAAACACATCATTGCAGTTCTCTTAGAGAACGAACCCGGCGCGCTGTCTCGCGTGGTGGGCTTGTTTTCTGCACGCGGCTACAACATCGAGTCGCTGTCGGTAGCACCTACAGAAGATCCCAGCTTGTCACGCATGACCATTCAAACAAATGGTTCTGAAGACGTGGTGGAGCAAATCACCAAGCATTTGAACCGCCTCATTGAAGTGGTAAAAGTCGTCGATTTGACCGAAGGCGCTTACACCGAGCGCGAGCTCATGCTTGTGAAAGTGCGCGCTGTAGGCAAAGAGCGTGAAGAGATGAAACGCATGGCGGATATCTTTCGCGGCCGTGTGATCGACGTGACAGACCGCTCTTACACGGTAGAGCTCACCGGTGACCAAAGCAAGAACGACGCGTTCTTACAGGCCATCGATGCGGGCTCCATCCTCGAGACCGTTCGCACCGGCACCTGCGGCATTGGCCGAGGTGAGAGAATACTGCGCGCGTAGTTCAAATAACCACCCATTTTTCCAACTGTTTTTTTGCTCAATTTTTAACGAGGACCATCATGAAAGTTTTCTACGACAAAGACTGCGACCTAAGCCTGATCAAAGGCAAGACCGTTGCAATCATCGGCTACGGTAGCCAAGGCCACGCACATGCTCAGAACTTGAATGAGTCTGGTGTGAAGGTTGTGGTTGGTTTGCGCAAAGGTGGCGCGTCTTGGCCCAAGGTCGAGAAAGCCGGCCTCACCGTGATGGAAGTCAACGACGCAGTGAAAGCTGCCGACGTGGTCATGATTTTGTTGCCCGACGAGCAAATCGGCGAGGTGTACACCAACAACGTAGAGCCCAACATCAAGAGCGGTGCGTCCTTGGCGTTTGCCCACGGCTTCAACGTGCATTACAACCAGGTTGTGCCACGCGCCGACTTGGACGTGTGGATGGTTGCGCCCAAGGCCCCTGGCCACACCGTGCGCAACACCTACACACAAGGTGGCGGCGTGCCACACTTGGTTGCTGTTCATCAAGACAAGAGCGGCAAAGCCCGCGACTTGGCATTGAGCTACGCCATGGCCAACGGTGGCGGCAAGGCCGGCATCATTGAGACCAACTTCAAAGAAGAAACCGAAACCGACTTGTTCGGCGAGCAAGCCGTGTTGTGCGGCGGCGCGGTGGAACTGGTGAAGATGGGCTTCGAGACATTGGTTGAAGCTGGCTACGCACCAGAGATGGCCTACTTTGAGTGCTTGCACGAGCTCAAGCTCATCGTGGACTTGATCTACGAAGGTGGCATTGCCAACATGAACTACTCCATCTCTAACAATGCAGAGTTTGGCGAGTACGTGACAGGCCCAGAGGTGATCAACGCCGAGTCCCGCGAAGCCATGCGCAACGCGTTGAAGCGCATCCAAAACGGCGACTACGCCAAGATGTTCATTCAAGAAGGCCGTTTGAACTACCCATCAATGACGGCACGTCGTCGCAACACTGCCGATCACCAGATCGAAGTGGTGGGCGAGAAGTTGCGCGGCATGATGCCTTGGATTGCCAAGAACAAGCTGGTTGACCAGACCCGCAACTGATAGCGCGTCATCGCCAAGCGTGAGCGCGTTGCAACACACGCACTGACGTTGAAAGGGCCACGAAAGTGGCCCTTTTCTTTTTTCTGGCCGCGCCACGGGCCACACCGCCTTGCTTTAGACTGTAGGCCTTGCTGCAGTACAAATTAGTATGACATTAGAGAAACAACCACCACCAACAGAGGCACCCAGCGGCGCACCTGTGCCCCTGCGTCAAAAGGGCATTTACATGTTGCCCAACATGATCACGCTGGCCGCTTTGTTTGGCGGTTTTTATGCGGTGGTGATGTCCATGAATGGGCGCTTCGATCTGGCCACTTTGGGCATTTTCGCGGCCATGATTTTGGACAGCTTGGACGGGCGTGTGGCACGCATGACGAACACGCAAAGCGCCTTTGGTGAGCAAATGGACTCGCTCAGCGACATGGTGTCGTTTGGTGCTGCCCCTGCGTTGATTGCTTACGAGTGGACCTTGCGTGACTTGGGTCGCTGGGGTTGGATTGCCGCGTTTGTGTATGTGTCTTGTGCCGCGTTGCGCTTGGCGCGCTTCAACGTGAACACAGCCGTGGTCGACAAGCGCTACTTCCAAGGCCTGCCGTCTCCTGCTGCTGCTGCCTTGGTCGCGGGCGCCATATGGCTGGCCGGTGAGGTTGATGTGGCAGCTGCAGAGGTGGCGTGGCCCATGTTTGCGCTCACGCTGTATGTGGGTTTGACCATGGTGACCAATGTGCCGTTTTACAGCTTCAAAGACATGCACCTGCGCAAAAGCGTGCCGTTTGCAGCCATTGTTGCGATTGCCTTGGGTATTGCGGTGGTCAACATACACCCGCCCACCGTGTTGTTTGGGTTGTTCTTTGCGTATGGCTTGTCCGGTTACGCTTTGTACGCTTGGCGCAGGTTCAAAGGTCAACCCACCAGCGTGATCAGCACGTCTACGGACGAGCCAGACGAGCGCGGTTTGCACGATTAATGCCTTGCCGGTAAGACGGGGCATACTTTGTGATACATTGATAGCTATGAATTTCAGCGCACAGTACCGCGTCAGCGGTCTATCACTGCTAAGCCTACTGACCAAAGGGTCGGTTTGGTGACGCCTGTGCGCTACTGAATCAACGGCCCGTTTGCAAGCGCAGCGGGCCGTTTCCATTTGTACCTGCGCTTTTTAAGAAAACCTCTCGGAGTGAGTCATGACAGATAAGCTTGTAATTTTTGATACCACCTTGCGCGACGGCGAACAGTCGCCCGGCGCATCCATGACGCGCGACGAGAAACTGCGCATTGCGCGTCAACTGGAGCGTCTCAAGGTAGACGTGATCGAGGCGGGCTTTGCCGCCAGCTCCAATGGCGACTTTGAGGCCGTCAAAGCCATTGCTCAAGTCATCAAAGATTCCACCGTGTGTTCGCTGGCCCGCGCCAATGACCGCGACATCGGACGCGCGGCAGACGCGCTTGAGGGCGCGGCATCAGCGCGTATCCACACCTTCATTGCCACCAGTGCCTTGCACATGGAAAAGAAGCTGCGCATGACGCCTGATGAGGTGTTTGAGCAGGCCAAGCTGGCCGTGCGCTATGCGCGTAGCCGTGTGGGCGATGTGGAGTTCAGCCCAGAAGACGGTTACCGCTCAGATCCTGACTTTTTGTGCCGTGTGATTGAAGCGGTCATCAACGAGGGCGCAACCACCATCAACATCCCAGACACGGTGGGCTACGCCGTGCCTGAGCTGTACGGCAACTTCATCAAAAATTTGCGCGAGCGCATCCCCAACTCAGACAAGGCCATATGGTCTGTGCATTGCCACAACGACTTGGGTATGGCCGTGGCCAACTCATTGGCGGGTGTGCAAATTGGCGGTGCTCGTCAGATTGAGTGCACCATCAATGGCTTGGGCGAGCGCGCAGGCAACTGCTCGTTGGAAGAGGTGGTCATGGCGGTACGCACGCGCCGCGATTACTTCAAGTTGGATGTGGGCGTGGACATCAGTCAAATCGTGCCCGCCTCACGCATGGTCAGCCAAACCACCGGATTTGTCGTGCAACCGAACAAGGCAGTGGTGGGCGCCAACGCGTTCGCACATGCGTCAGGCATTCACCAAGACGGCGTTTTGAAGGCGCGAGATACCTACGAAATCATGCGTGCGGAAGACGTGGGCTGGAGTGCCAACAAAATTGTGTTGGGCAAGTTGAGTGGGCGCAATGCTTTCAAACAGCGCTTGCAAGAGCTGGGCATTGTGATGGAGTCTGAGGCAGAGGTGAACACGGCTTTTGCCAAGTTCAAAGAGCTGGCCGACCGCAAGAGCGAGATTTTCGACGAAGACATTTTGGCCTTGGTCAGCGAAGAGCAAGCGGGCAGCATGACCGAGCTCTACAGCTTGGTGTCGTTGTCGCAAAGCAGCGAGACTGGCGAAAAGCCGCAAGCCACCGTCGTGTTCAACGCACGAGGCGTGGAGACCATGGGTACATCCAGCGGCAACGGCCCGGTTGATGCGTCGCTTAAAGCCATTGAGGGACATGTGAACAGCGGCGCGGAGTTGGTGCTGTACTCGGTCAACGCCATCACGTCGGGTTCCACTGAGAGCCAGGGCGAGGTGACGGTGCGCCTGCAGCATTCGGGGCGTGTGGTCAATGGCGTGGGCGCAGACCCAGACATCGTGGTGGCATCTGCCAAGGCTTACTTGAGCGCGCTCAACAAGCTACACAGCACGGCAGAGCGGGTTGCAGCGCAAGGCTAAGCAAGCAGCGCGCGCACGGCGCACATGAATACCGCTGACGAAGCCAGTCTTCGCAGCGGTATTTTTTTGCCCGATGCAAACCGCGTTGAGGTGCGGGTTTTTAATGCTTCGTGATTCAAAAATACACATGTCAGGGCCATTTGAATGTGTAGTGAAACCTATAAGACTAGTTTCACGATTAGGTTAAATCTAGGTATATACGTTAAATGCTTGAAATTGCTGGACTTTTTTAAAAAAGTCCATTACACTGTGACCAATTGATAAAAATGATCGCGGGGATATGCCATTTTGAAATTACGTCTGACACTGTTGAGCACAGCCTTTTTAGGCTTGGCCTTGGCGTTTGGCGCAAGCATGCCTACGACCGCGCACGCTAAGCAGCCGCAGGTGGTTGCCAAGAATCACGCCTCCAAGACGGTTAAGGTTTCGCGCACCAAAGCCATCAAGGCCAGCGCACGCAGCAGCACCTCCAGAAGCAACAAACGCAGAACAGTCGCGCGCAGTGTGATATCGGTAGGTACCAAAATGGGTTTGGCCAACACGCCTGATCCGTTGCGCCTCAAGTCCAACGCCGCATTGGTGATCGATCAAGACACGCACGAAGTGTTGTTCAGCAAGAACGACGAAGCGGTGTTGCCCATTGCGTCGCTCACCAAGCTGATGACGGGCTTGATCATCAACGATGCCAATCTTGATTTGGATGAGCAATTGGTTATCACGTCGGCCGACGTGGACCGTATCAAACGCAGCTCATCGCGCCTGCGCTTGGGCACCAAACTCACACGTGGTCAGGCCTTGCATTTGGCCTTGATGTCCAGCGAGAACCGCGCGGCACATGCTTTGGCGCGGACCTTCCCGGGCGGCGAGGCGGCTTTTGTGGCGAACATGAATGCCAAGGCCAGCTTGCTGGGCATGACCGATACCCAGTACGTAGAGCCGACCGGCTTGTCCAGCGAAAACCGATCCAGTGCCCGTGACTTGGCCATTTTGGTATCTGTCGCTCACGACCGTCCGCTGCTGCGCGAGTTGTCGACGGCTGAGTCCTATTCGGTGGTGTCGGGCCGTGGCCGCGTGCAGTACCACAACAGCAACGGTTTGGTGAAGTCCAACGACTGGGATATCGGTTTGCAGAAAACCGGTTACATCAGCGAAGCAGGTCGTTGCTTGGTGATGCAAACGTCGGTTGCCGGGCGCAATCTCATCATGGTGTTTTTGGACTCCAAGGGCAAGTACACCCGTTTGGCCGATGCGCGCCGCGTGCGCACATGGGTTGAAACTACACATCCCAACGGCGAGCATGCAGCCACTGTTGCAGACAGCAGTCGCTCATAAACACGCGGGCACCGTACGCACAAAAAAGCCACCTGATAGAGGTGGCTTTTTTATGCCTGTTGTGCGCCCATTGTGCGCCCTCTGTGAACTCATTGTGCGCTCATTGTGAGTGCATAGTGTGCCTACTCGCCGCATGCGCGAGTCGACATGCACGCATCAGTCTAGGCCAGCGCCTAAGTGATTGTTTGTCTCGCTTCTCTCGCGCACTTTGAGGAACGTGACCAGGCACCCGACGCTGCTTGCGCCGCCGCTCAGTCGTCCTCGTGGTAGCCCAGTGCTTTGGAAATGGCCTGTGCCGTGGCCTGCAGTTTGGGCAGCCATGCGTCGTCCAAACGGCTTGCTGGCGCTGAAATGGACAGGCCTGCAACCAAGCGGCCTTGGTCATCGCGAATGCCTGCGGCCATGCAGCGCACACCCAACTCTAGCTCTTCGTTGTCGCGCGCAATACCTGTGCGCTGTGCTTCCAACAGTTCCCGCTCCAGCATGGGTAGCTGTGTGAGGCT